>CAZXWM010000030.1:6235-6681 GCA_964644215.1 uncultured Phormidium sp. | reverse complement strand
GAGCCGTTTCACCAACTCTGGGTCCGTAATTCGTCCCCGTAACCGCCGTCCTCCCGTCGTCAGTAACTCACCCTTCCATTGATGACCCCCTTGTTGGCGAACCCTGGCCACATCCGTCGTAAACCGTTGCGTCTCCACCAACTGCAAGGTTCGTCGTTGCTCAAACGATAACGCTTGAAGCTGAGGAACCGTCACATACGCTCGTGTAGTATGTAAAATCTCAGTCTTAGTCTCACAATAAGGCAAAATTGCCTCGACGGTCACCGTTCCCAACTTCCGCCAATTTCCCGGCAAAATCCGTCGATTCTCCGACGCAAAGCCGAAATCTGGTCCTGTTTCAGCTAAGGGAATCTCCCAAACCTCTAGGAGTTTAATATCTTTGACCCGAATCGAGCCTACTCGCTGGGGAATACGACCATCATCTAAGTCAGAAACCGGTCGAATCC
>CAZXWM010000030.1:0-6225 GCA_964644215.1 uncultured Phormidium sp. | reverse complement strand
GGATTTATCCCCGCTAGACATCGTCCCTGATGTTTCCAAGAATTCGCAAGGCAAATGAGTGTTGTCATAGCCATCTAAGTCGAGTTTTACATCTTCAAAGATGCTGAATGTCAACATTTCCCCACTGTTGATTGAGATATTCAGCCACTAACCGTCGATGACAATGATTGGGGCTGGCTTCGCTACAGAGAAAACAGGCTCCATCAATGAGATCGGGGGAAACTTTATCTTCAATCTTCCGTTGACGAATCAACTCTAAAAACTGAACTTCGTACTGTTGCCAATCTCCTTTGTTTTTCTTGTATTCGTCCACAATTTCTTTAGTGGGAGCGAGGTCTAGGAGATGGGCATAGTCAATGTCGCAAATGGTATTTAGGAAGTATTCTAAATCGGCTTTTTTGGCGAATCCTGCTAGTTGAGAAACGTTGTTGAGGCGAATGTCTAAAAGTCGTTTTACTCCGGCATTTTGTAGGGATTCAAAGAAAGTTTTTGCACCTTTTTTGGTAAAACCAATGGTAAAGAGTTGAATGGAGTTATTCATGTTTGATTCAGGGATACTGTTAAAGGATTGATAGATAGACTGAAACGAGAGTTTGGTCGGTCTTTAGGCAATCAGGTGTAATGTGTTGCCTTGGATATCAACCTGTAGGGGCGAAAAATTTTTCGCCCCTACAACAAAGGGTTTCTCGGTTTATTTTTCAACATAGGCAATCTCATGTCCTTGACGTTCATAGGCTTGTTCTAAACACTCCTCTCGACTGGGAAGCGTCTCCTCGGGACTAGCGAACAGAGACAGTTGAACCGCAGGAGTTGGCTGACTCGTTACCGCCTGAAATCCCTGTTTAACTAGGAGTCGTTCTTCTAACTGATGTTGGGATTCTAACTCGCCAGTTTGTAAGATGTGATTAACGTTGATTTGAGGATTCACCTGTTTAGCATGACGACAGACGAGGATAGCGCGATGACAGGTGAGCGGGTCTTTTTCGGCGCACATGACGGCGATGCGATGGGTGTTTAATCCCGTAATCAGTCGCTTTAATCCTTGCTGAAATTCCTCTGTGGCGGCAATTTTTTCATACAGGGCTTTTTTGCCGACATAACAGGCTAAATTGTCAGGTCTGGCCCCGAGTTGTTTGCCTAAAAAAACGTAGTGAAGCCCCGCTTCTGCTAGGGATAATTTGAGGGTATCCTGATTAAAGTGGGGCAAAAAACGACTATAGGGGGACGATCGCACATCAGCCAAAGCTGTAATCTGGTGCTGTTTGAGGAGATTGAGAAAATCCTCGATGCTGGAGTTGGAATGTCCAATGCTGAAAAGTTCCATGGCTCGTTCGGGATGTGGAGGTTAGGGACGGAGAACGAGGCTGTTGACAGACAACCTAAGTCGTGTTTGAGAGTCATATCTAAGTATGAAAGATGATTTAGGGTCTGTCAATTGGTTCAAGTTCAATCCGTTAAAGTTTAATCGCTTAAGGTCGTGGGATGGTGCAAGCCTTGCGATCGCGATCGGACTCCGGAAACTGCCAAGAATAGGCAAAATGACTTATAGAATTGACAGTCGGGGCAACTTGCCGAATCGCCGACATCTGAGTCTCCAGAGAAGGACGATTCGTCACCGATTCTCCCCAAAGCCCAGCCAACGCCGGCACAATACGAGTTTCCTCAGCCGCAAAGGCCAGCACCCGTTCCATTTGGTCTGTTAAACAACTGGTATCGCCACAAACCCCATATACCATAGGATGCCACTCCATCGAGGCTGAAAAGCGGTCCCAGGGTTGAAGACGCGAATCAAAACCTTGTTCTCCCACTGGTTGATTGCCATTAGGAAAAAACACCGCTCCCGAGGGGATATTATGAGGATTCACCTGTTCCACCGCGCCATGAACAAAATCGAGAATCCCTTGGACGGCGTGAGCTACACTCAAATTCCAGAGATAATTTTGCAGAGAAACCGCCGGACGGCTGACGGCTTGCCAACGGGGTTGCTCATCGTCGGGATGTTGTTGGCGAATTTGCTCGATCTCCGCTTCCCTGAGATAGCCTTGCTGTAGATAACGGTCCAATAGACTGCGGGCAACATCATTACGAGCGCGATCTAACAGGGCGTTGCGGGAGGCTTCCCCATGAATCCACAGTTGTCGAACATTGCTGGCGACCGAATCCCCGCCCGGGAGTCGAGGATAGCGGACATAATCAAACAAGACACCGTCGGGTTGCCGTTGTAGGATGGCATGGAGGAGCCATTCATAGTCTCGTCGAGCTTCGGGACTGTAGGGGTCGATGAAGGTTTGGGAGGCATAACTATGGAGTTCGCTGTCATAGGCTGTTGCTTCTGAACGAGTGCGATTGAGGGTGGTTTCGTTGGCCCCATTGCGGGCCACAGCATTGACGCGATCGCCCCGTTGTCCGTAAGAATAGCCAAAATTCATCGTAAACAGCCAAGCATAGACCTTCAGCCCCCGCTCATGGCCTTTACGAATCACCTCTGCCAATAAATCGCGATCGCCCAACTGCGGCGATCGCACCACCGACGGCCAGACCGTGGGATTATCATTCAGGGGTAACAGCACCTGGCCATCGTAAAAAACTTCCACATAAATCTCGTTGTAGCCACGACTCACGATGCGATCAAGGACTTCATCTAACACCCCCGGATAAGCATCACAGGAGTAGAGTCGTAGCCAGAGGGCTAAATTTTGCGGCCAATTGTCGCGGCGACAGTTCTCCAAATCCGTCGCGTGGAGTTGAATCTGTCGTTGATACTCCGCCTGGGCCTCGGCATCCCCTTGCAGGGCCGCTTGACGTAGAGTTTCTTTCTCAACAATCGCCTCCGCTGAGAGACGACAAGGATTTAAAGGAGCAAATTGGGCCGTAGCAGCTTCAGGAGAACCCAGCGGCGGTGTGAACCCCATTGACAACGCCATCGCCAGGGAAGAAATCCGTCCCGACAGCCCACGGGAGAGACGATAAACCAAAGATCCCACCGCCTCAACGGCGATGGGCGATCCGGCAGAAAACAAGGCAACCATAGGGCCAATAGAGTCGAGGAAACAACGTTAATCCCAAATGCAGGCGATCGCACCATGAATCCGTTAAAAAACCGGGCGATCGCCCATCACCCGAGTCACTAGCGACCCCGTTGAACCGCCATTTCAACTTGTTTAAACTCTTGTTCCAAACGCGTTTTTAGCTTGTTCGACAGAGGACGATTCCCATAGGAGCGATAATGACCCGCTAGGGCATCCAACGCCGTGTGCATGGTCGTAAACGATGGCAAACTGGCCACCGAAGAATCCCGGCGATAGAGAGAGAAGAAGTTATCAATACGGGTTTTCGCTTCCGCTTGGGCTTCCATTTTCTCAGGAGTTCCCTCCGGGAGTTCAATGGCTTCGCGCAAACTACTCACCAAATCCAGAGTATCTTGGCGATAGTCTCCAGTTAAGTTAGACCCAGCCGAAGAACAGCCGGTTAGTCCGACCACCACCACGAGTAAGAGTGCCAAGAGGCGTGAGACCAATCGATTCATAAAACTAAGTTACCGAGCAATAGATGGATGTCAATCTTCCCAATCCTACCGTGATATTGCCCCAGCATCTTGAGCGGGATCAGCTTCACCCCTGCCCCTTGTCAATGGCATAATGCCCAAAAGATGATTCACTCATTGCCCATCGAGGCGTAACGTCACCGTAACCTATCATGACCAACCCCATCTTCACAGGCCTAGCTGTAGCCGCCCTAGTTCTGCTGGCCCTCGTCACCGGTGGTATTGCCTATCTGACCTTTGCCGAATGGCGCGATCGCCGTCGCCAAGAGCGCGAAAAACGAGAACAACGCTAGACCCGCACCAAAAATCCTCAGCAACCTCATCCCCTGTGCTATATTGGTTTATTGCTGAGTTAACCGAGCCTCTAAACCTATCTTATGTCTCTGACCCAAACCGAAAAACAAGAAATCTTTTCCCAATACCAGACCCACGACACCGATACGGGGTCAGCCGAAGTCCAAGTTGCCATGCTCACCGAGCGCATCAACCGCCTCAGTATGCACCTGCGCCGCAACAAAAAAGACTTCTCCTCCCAGCGAGGACTGATGAAAATGATTAGTCAGCGTAAAAGTCTCCTCGGCTATATCCGCAAGAGAAGCGAACAGGAGTATCGCAACCTGATCACTCGCCTGGGTATTCGCGGCTAACCCCCTCAACCCAAATCCAATCCACCGTTTCCGTTGCCCTCACCCTCAACCTCACCATGGCTTCCGACTCCTCGCGCGATCGCCTGCCCTTTGAACCCGCCAAGAAGCGCAAAAAAGACAAAGCCCCCAATCCTGCCCCCGCTGCCGATTCGGGGGGCGATCGCTCTGAATCCGCAAAAACATCCCCCAACCCCAAAAACGCAGCCAAACCCAGCGCCTCCCCCTCAGGCCAGCCTCAAAAAGCCCCCATCCCCGAATCCGTCAGTCGGCGGATGATCACGCGCATGGCCCTCTTCAGCGGAACCCCCACCAGCCTAGGCGTACTGAGTCTAGTCGGTAGTTACTTCATCATTCAAAAAGAGTGGTTTCCCCTGCCCAGCATCGCCGTCTTACTCGTCAGTAGCGGACTCTTTGGCCTAGGCGTTCTCGGACTAAGTTACGGACTCCTCTCGGCTTCCTGGGATGAAGCCGATCCCGGTAGCAAACTCGGTTGGCGCGAATTTCAAACCAACTTTGGACGAATGCGACAAGCCTGGAAGAAAGAATAATCGAGGGTTTAACCATTAACGGTATTTGGAGGTCAGTCCATCGGGCTTGCCTCCTCTTTTTTTGCCCCTAATACCATACTTTGGTTGATTTGTCAATAAACTCAATCCTGGGAAAATCTCGAGTCGGTTCACTAGAATGGGAACAGAACCATCGCCCAATGGAATCGGCTGCCGAAGCAACCGACCCCCAACCTAACAAATTTTTCAATGGTCAACCGTCAACCGTTAACAAGCTACTGTTACCCGTTTAACAAGCCACTGTTAACTGTTGCTGTCATGTTATAGGAGAAAATCTGAATGATCATCGTCATGAAAGTGGGGACCCCCCAAGACGAAGTCGATCGCCTCAACGAAGAGATGTCGTCACGGGGACTAACCCCCGAAACCATCTTCGGCCGCTACAAAGTCGTCATCGGCCTAGTCGGAGACACCGCCGAACTCGATCCCTTGCAACTGCAAGAAACCAGCCCTTGGATTGAACAAGTCCTGCGCGTCGAAGAACCCTTCAAACGGGCCAGTCGCCAATTCCGTCACGGCGAACCCAGCGACATTTCCGTCACCACCCCCGAAGGACCCGTCCTCTTCGGAGAAAATCAGCCCGTCGTCACCATCGCCGGTCCCTGTTCCGTCGAAAACGAAGAGATGATCGTGCAAACCGCCCTAAACGTCAAAGCCGCCGGGGCCAAATTCCTGCGCGGTGGGGCCTACAAACCGCGCACCTCTCCCTACGCCTTCCAAGGTCATGGCGAAAGCGCCCTCGGACTCCTAGCCGCCGCCCGAGAACAATCGGGATTGGGGATTATCACCGAAGTCATGGATGCCGATGACATCGAGAAAATCGCCGAAGTGGCCGATGTCCTACAAGTGGGGGCGCGGAATATGCAGAACTTTGCCCTCCTCAAAAAAATTGGCGCCCAAGACAAACCCGTTCTCCTCAAACGGGGCATCTCAGCCACCATCGAAGAATGGCTAATGGCCGCCGAATACATCCTCGCCGCCGGGAACCCCAACGTGATTCTCTGCGAACGAGGCATTCGCACCTTCGATCGCCGCTACACCCGTAACACCCTCGATCTCTCCGTCATCCCCGTGTTGCGCAGCCTAACCCATCTGCCCATCACCATCGATCCTAGCCACGGAACCGGCTGGGCCCCCCTAGTCCCAGCCATGGCCAAAGCCGCCGTCGCCGCCGGAACCGATGCCCTCATGGTGGAAGTTCACCCCAACCCCCAAAAAGCCCTCTCCGACGGCGCTCAATCCCTAACTCCAGAGGAATTTGAAGACCTGATGACGGACTTAGCCGTCATCGGTAATGCCGTCGGACGTTGGGAAAAACAACCAGCGTTAGTCTAATTTTCTACCAAGGCAGAACCTCACCATTAGCGTGCCAAAAGGTTCCCGTCGTCTCCAAGGTAAGCGCATCAATCCGCTGCAACAAGCCCCCAACGGACTCCGCTGGGGGTATTCCTGTGTGATGAGTCATGGG
>CAZXWM010000029.1:4354-19349 GCA_964644215.1 uncultured Phormidium sp. | reverse complement strand
GGGGCGTACCCTTGTGGTCGCCCGAGGCAAGAGGCAAGAGGCAAGAGGCAAGAGGCAAGAGAAAAGACGTAGGGGATGCCCGAGGCTCGGAGTCAATCAGGCAATCTTTGATTGCTATAGGGAGAACCAGGGAGGGAGGGCGAACAGCCGTTCGCCCCTACAGACATCTATGGCACGACAGCCAAGAAAATTGGTATTAGACTGCCTGACCCTAAGCCGGATCAGAACTCCTGAGGTCTGAGGTAAAACTGACCAAACGTTCTGGAGAGATAACTGCCAAGGGCAGATAATAATGACCATCCCACTCTCCAAATAAGGTTAGGGGCTGGCCGCCACTGAGGGCCATCAGTTGCCAGCCTTGCTGAAACTGCGGCGAGAGGGGCAGGGTTTGACCGCTGCTGTCTCGCAGTTGGGTTCCGGCGTTGAGGGGCAGGATTTGGTTGAGGGTGAGGGGAATGCGATCGCACCAGGGAGAAACCGCTAGGGCCTCGGCATAAACGTCGAGGCCCTGTTCGATGTCAGGATAGCCCGGCAGATGAAAGGGCTCAGTGGCAATGGCTTGGGGATGTTTGAGGATGGCTCGTTGGGGATTGGCGGCATCATAGAACACCACTGAGGCGGACCAACTACTGCCTGGGAAGAGGTCACTGGGGAGGGATTGGCGATGGTGAACATAGTCGAGGAGAAGGGCGAATCGTTGCTGCTGCAATCCCCAGAGCCAGGTGCGTTGCAGTTTTAGGGTGGTGGCGCCGGTGGCTTCTTGGCCTCGGACTTGGCCCAGGACAACCCAGTGATCCCATTGTCCGGGACGTTGCTTAAGGTCGGCTTTTCTCTGAGTCCACCCTAGTTGCGATCGCACTTCGTTGAGTAAGGACTCTGGCAGGGACTGGCGCTGCTGATAGCCTTCAAGTAAGAGCCAGAGTTCCCCGAGTTCTTCGAAAAACCCTGGCGGGAAGCCAGCGGCGGCTAATTGGGCCAGCGATCGCGCTCGTCGGGCCAGGCCCGGCGCTTGAGCGTCAATCATATGGGCTGTAATCAGCTCCCACTCTTGGGGGCTAGGAGGGTTGGCCCAGCCCAGTTGTAGGCGATCGCAGAGCCATTGACGCAGTTCCTCAACCCCCTGTTGAACCTGAGCGGCGCGACTGAGAGACTTTAGGGAAGAAGATTTGCCCATAACCATTCCAAAACCGTTCGAGAGCAATCGAGAATCAAGCTAGATCCCGGAGCGGGGAGCGCCACTCCAGTCAGGGAAATCTCGGGAAACTTGAGGTCAAGCCAAGGCCAAAGTGGAACTTTTGTTTAAGTTTTGCGAAGTTTTAAATTAAGCGGAATTGCCATGATTCCCACTATATCGTGGTTTTTATGGCATATAAACCGGGATTGCCTTGGGGGCGATCGCTGACCCCTGGCTAAAAAATCGTATTACATTAAGAAGTAGCCCCCGAGAGCTGAGTTAACCATGATGGAGACATCGCTCGGCGTAATCTGTGGCCCCCTCAATTCAACCTCAATTTAACCTCTATCGACATCAACCAGGTTATGAGCGCCCCCCTATCTGACACCCACTCCCTGACTTGCCCGATTTGTCATCATCGTAATCGGGTTCCCGCTGGAAAGCTCCTGAATGGACTATATACCTGTCCTTCATGTCAAGCCCATCTGGTGGTCTCTTGGAGCGGTCATTATGTTCGAGATCCCCTATCTGGGCAGGTTCCCCTGCTGAGTCTGAACACGGAGGAAGTCTTACGCCGCAAAAGTCGCCCTCTCTCGCGACTGCTTCGAGATGCTGGGGGGGTGAAATGGATGGTCGTGATCGCGGCGATCGCCTTGAGTCTGACGGTCGTCTCGTTACAAGCCTCCGAGTCTGAAAATTACCCAGTCAATTCCGAGGAAATCCCCACCCTTGAGAACGATTGGGAACCGCAATAGTCCCCTGTCCAGCATGGCAGAGTAACAGCCAATCTTGAGTGAGTGCGACAATCGCCTCGGCATCCAAGCTAAGCTGTTCAAAGCTGTCATAGTCGAGTAATAAACAGATGGGTTGGTTGCTGTGCCACTGTTGGTACAGTTCGTGAGGGCTGGCACTGATAATGGGACGGTTGGCATAGAAATTTAAGGAGGGGCGATCGTAGGGATGAGAGGTATAAATTGGCTCCCCCTGAGTCTGTTCCCGAATCATCGTCGCCACAGGTTTCACCGGATAGTCTTCGTTGAGTTCCCAAACCCAGTCAGATGAGTTCACGAACAGCAGCAGGCTAATCAACCAGCCCCAGAACAGCACAATTGGCATGATCGGGTTTCGTTGAGCGATGAGGCTGGCGGTCATGGTGAAGGTCATAGCGGCGGCGAGGAGCGTTACCGTCAAATGGGCGACCTCATGGTCGACAGACCCCGACTGCATCAGGGATGTGGCCGTCCAGGCGGCCCTAGTCCAAGCGACGAGGGCCATGACCACAAAGCCCCATCGCCACCATTGGGGATAGCGCGGACGCGGGTCACGGCTAGGCTGTCCTTGCTGTTGTAACTGCTGCCAAATGTCGGCTAAGATCACCCCCACCGCCAGGGCTAAGGCGGGATATAGGGGCAAACTATACCAGGGGAGTTTGGTTCCCATCAGGGAAATGGCCCCAAAATAGCCACCACTCCAAACGAGAATCAATCGCGCCCAGCTCAGATTCTGGTCTTGCCAAACTCGCTTCAGGGCTGCCGGAAGGAAAATCAGAGCCGGAAATCCGTATTTGAGGAGTTCGAGGAGGTAATACCAGGGGGGGCCGCTATTGTTTTCTACGGCTTGCCAAACCCGATGAGCGGATTGATTGAGCAAATTTTCGATCACGAAGTTCTGACCGTAATGGTTCCATTGGCTCAGATACCAAGCCCCGAGAGGAACGGCTCCTAGCGTTATCCCCAGCCAAAACCGGGGCTGAGTTAACAAACGCGGTGTATCCCAGAGGAGAAAGCCGAAGGAAATTGCTGCGAAGAGTACGGCCAGCATAATGCCTTTGGTTAGGCCCACGAGGCTGACGGCGATGCCTAGGCCGAGGGCATAGCTGAGGTTACGACGAGTCCGCAGTAGACAGAGTATCCAGAGGAGCCAGAAACAGAGGATAGCCCCGTCTAACATGGCCAGGCGTCCATACCGCACCACCGGCAGCCAGGTAAGATAGACGATGCTGGCCCAAATGGCGGCGGCGCGATGGGGCCAGAGTTCTCGGCTGAGGTAATAGAGGAGGGGGACGGAGGTGGCGGTGAGCAGGGCTGCGGGAAGACGGGCTGAGGCTTCGTTGGCGCTGCCGAAGCTGTGGTAACTCAGGGCGATGAGATTATGGAGTAGGGGGGGTTTGTTGAGGTAGGGTTGACCATGGAGGGTTGGATGTAACCAGGTCTGGGGAGACTGCCAGATTTCTCGCGCGACTTGGGCGACGGTTCCTTCGTCCCAATCTCGCAGGGGTAGCTGATCGAGGCCGCTAGTAAGGAGGATTAGGGCAATGCCCCAGAGGAGAAGACTCCACAGGGCGTCACGGTAGGGGCGACGGCTGGATATTCGTTGCATCTCGGCGAAGATAGGCGACTACATCATTATGGAGCGGACAACATTTTGTGACGAGGCGGCTGCGATCGCCAAACTTTCCTTTAGACTGAGTTGAGCGATTGAGGTTTGTCAATCATAGCTGCGATCGCCCCCGGCCCGATTTTGGTCACGTCCTCTGGGATGGAAGACATTGGGAATGTTCGAGACTTGCTTGCCTGTTGTTAGGAGTTGACGATGAATTTACCGATAATTCTGGATATTGCGATCGGCATCATTTTTATTTATCTGACCTTGAGTTTACTCTCGTCGGAAATTCACGAACTGATTACAACGCTTCTGCAATGGCGGGCAGAACATCTACGGAATTCAATTCGAGTCTTACTTGAAGGAGGGGGCAAAACAGAAAAAGATCCAGAGTTGAAGCAGCGCGAATCTGAAGTTCAGGAATTAACTGATCGTCTTTATTCTCATCCTTTAATCCGTAGCTTAAACCAAGAAGCTAAAGGACAGCTTGCTCAGCTTAATCGTAAGATATCTAATGGAATTATTGATGTCTTGTATGGCATTGTGTCTGGAATTTATAATTTCTTTAATCGTCTCCTGGGTAATCCCAAGGCGCTCTTTAAAAATCCTTTTGCTAATGAAACTAGCGCTCCATCGCATATTCCTCCAGAAACCTTTGCTTCGACGATTTTGAAAACATTTCAAATGTCAGAAATCGGGCGCTTGGTTACTGTATCTCGACTGGAAAAATTCCAGGAGCGACAAGTATCGACATTGCTCAAAAAACAACAGTATTTACAGAAGCCAGAATCTCAGGAGTTGGCGACAGACCGACTGAGGCAGATGACCCGAGTTTGGAATCAAACGCGCCAAGAGTTTGCTGATGGAGAAATAACGTTACCGGCTGTTATTAACCGTATGGAAAATACCTTAAACAGCTATATTGGCTATTGCGATCAGTTTATTGAAGAAGCAGATTCACTCAAGCAATTCTTTGTTTACGAGCTAAAAAGCGAGAAAGATCGCTACTATAATTCAACAGAAAAAAATAGAGTTTTAGCAGCATTGCGACCAACACTTAATGAAGTTATTGAGCTGATTCGCGACAAACCTAAAGTTTACCAACAGTTAGAGCGAGCCTTCAAAGATAAGGATAGTCCGACCTATCAGGGATTTAAAACTATTGTTGATAATATGCCGGATTTACCGGAGTCACTTCAAGATAGTCTAAAAGCTTTGGCTGACCGAATTGAAACGCGTAAGGAGAGTTTGGAGGATGAAATCTATGACCTACAAGCTCAATTAGAAGACTGGTTTGATAAATCGATGACTCGGGCCAGTGGAGTTTATCGTCGTAATGCCCGAGGAATTGCCATTTTGCTTGGCTTTCTGATTGCGATCGCCACCAATTCAGATACCCTATTTATGATCGATAGCTTGTCGCAAAATGCAGTCTTGCGAGAAACCGTCAGCAGCTATGCTCAACGGGAGGTGAGCCAAACTCAAGATATGGATCAGGTAAAACGCAATGTACGGGAACAACTTGATGATGTATCCCTACCCATTGGCTGGAATGCGGCCATTCGCAGACAACAGATTCCCCCAGAATCCTCCTGGCAAATCCCGGCCACGAACTGGCGTATAGGCAATCCGATGCTCTATCTCAAACGCATTCTGGGTTGGTTGATTAGTGGCATTGCCATCTCAATGGGGGCATCGTTCTGGTACGACTTGTTACGCAAGGTGATTGATGTCAAGAATACTGGTGGCAAATAATTACTGATGTTTTGAACAGTCGTTTCGAACAGTTATGTCTATGTCCTTATCCCCAGTTCGTGCGATTTTTCGGGCGGCTACGGTTGCGGATGCGTCCCCACCCTATGACCGGTTACATCTGCACGTCTTCTATCCAGCTCAAGTATCAGAGAATCCGCGATCGCCACTTTTGCCAGCCGATGAAAGCCGATCGCCGTTTCCGATCGTTCTATTTCTCAATGGGATCAATTGTGAACCCGGTCTCTATCACAATGTAGCCCTGGGATTAGCTGAACGGGGCCTAGTGGTGGTGACATTTTCTTGGGTTGGGGAAAATCTCCCCGGACTGATTGGTTTAACGCCGGGAGTAACCCTTGAAGCCTTGACGCCTCAAATGTATGGAACTCGGGCAACAGCGGCGGCGGTTCCGACATTATTGGCCGAGTTGCAGCGGTTGCAGGAGGACAGTGTGTTGGCAGGACATCTGGATCTCGATCGCATTGTTCTCGGGGGCCATTCGGCGGGGGGACGGGTGGCCATCGAAAGTGCCAGTCCCGAGTTTTTCCCCCAGGTGAAGGCGGCGTTTGGTTATGGGGTGCATACGGCGGCGGTGGTTCAGTTGGGATATGACCCTGGGACAATTTTACCCTTGCCCGATCGCCTGCCACTGTTGTTGATGGGGGGAACCCGAGATGGGGTCATTGGCAAGGGAGGACAGCAGTATGGGGTAACTTGGAACACACCCGTAACCCCGGTTCTGCGTACATTTGAAGAGGCGATCGCCCGAGGACGAGAGGATAGTTATCTTTTGCTGCTTGAAGGCGCCAACCATTTCACGATCACCCATCCTTTTCAGGCCCTCGGGAGTGTGACTCATCTCGATGAACCGACTCTCATACCTCAGTCCCCCTTACAGGAGATCATGATTGAGGCGATCGCCCTGTTTTTAGCCGCTCATCTTGGCTTGGAACAGCACAGCAATGACCAAACACTGAGAACCTATGTTCAGCAGCAGCGGGCCATAGCCCGGTTTGCTGTAAAGTGACTAGCGGCCGGTGAATTGGTGATTTCAAGATAGTCTGTATATTCATGGTGGAGTTCTCACGTCAAGAAATTTAACGTTGTTTTTTGCGTGGATATACGCAAAAAATTCTCAAATTAGGTATAATCGTCCCATGGTGTCGGACAAGACATTAAGACAACCACACCTAATCCTGTTCGAGCCATGGACTTCAAGCCTCGGACGGGTCGTTGCAATCAGGGGTATCGAGAGCATTAGCTGACGGCCCAGTCCGCTAATGACTCTCACTAAGGTGAATGAGATACGTCGTGGCGGCAGCCACGGTTCAGACATTATTGAGAGAGTCAGATTTTATAATGTATAACTCAACTACTACAGCAACCCAAAACCACTTACCCACATCGCGATTGGGCCACAAACGGCTAGGGGCCTATCTGCTCGAAGCTGGACTCATTACGCCAGCCCAA
Source organism: uncultured Phormidium sp. (assembly GCA_964644215.1). GTDB lineage: Bacteria > Cyanobacteriota > Cyanobacteriia > Cyanobacteriales > Geitlerinemataceae > Sodalinema. Next base: position 12,571 of record CAZXWM010000029.1, on the reverse strand, counting down.
ATCCAGGTTGCAACCTATGATCAACAGGTGACGGGTAAGAAGTTTTCAGAAGTGATTGTCGATCGCGGTTGGATTAAGCAACAAACCATTGACTTCCTGATTGAACGAGTTATTAAGCCTGAACAGCAGCGGCAGCGTTCAGCGGGAGCCTTTGCTCAACCGGTTGAGCCGTTCGAGAAAATTTATGCCCGTCGCCAACATGAGCTGCTCAATGGTTCGAGGGAACCCGAAGAGGAACTCCCCTGGACGGTGGACTAGAGAGTTGATGGCCCTGTCAAATCAATCCTGATCTGTCTTTGTGCTTGTTGACAGGGCCGCCTGAAAACCTCGACAGTAGAGATATCTCCCTGTCAGCTTCACCTACTACTGTGAATCATCGTTGGCTTCCTCTCACTCTCGTGTTACTTCTGCCGGGTTTAAGCAGTTGTGAGATGCTCCCTCCCCCCTCCCCAGGTGCGACAGCGGAGATGGTTTTGACGGAGGAACGACGCACCAATGAGGCGATCGAGGCCGGGGTGGCGGCGCGAAGTCTGGCGGTGCGGCAAGCTTTAGCCGATACAGATCTTGAGGAACTCGATCAGTGGTGGCGTTCCCGAGATATCTATGATCCCCACAAATATCTCCTACCGCCGATGTTAGCCCAACTCAGCCTCACCCCCGAGGAGGAACACGAGCCGATTTGGCAGATGTGGTTGAGTCTGGAACAGGATAAACGGGATCTCTATCATTTCCGCAGTCTCTATGATGTGCGGATCTTTTTCTTGTTTCAAGAATCGTTACCGGAGCCGGTTCGTCAGGCCTATCGCAGTATGTTGCAATCGCCCCGTATCTTTGAATGGGGCGAAGGCGGTACGGAAAATCATCTCTGGCAACAGTATATGTCTGGTTTGGCCATGATGGATGGCAGTGGTTTCCCGGTGGCCAATCCTCATTTTCTGGCTACTCATGAAGCCTGGCTGCGAGCGGAACTGACGAAATATCTCACCATTGGCCAAGGGGAATTTCATTCTTCGATTTACTATGGCTATAGCATCGGGGCCTTGCTGAATCTCTATGACTTTGGCGAAACCCCCGAACGGCGACAGTTAGCTCGGGCCGTGTTGGATTGGCTGTCGACTCAGATGGCGTTGCGACTGAGTTGGGGAACGGCTGGGGGAGCCGAAAGTCGCGGTTTCGATCGCCAGACTTGGAACAGTGGTTTGACGGCGTTGGCCTGGATTTGGTGGGGGGAGGATGATCCTCAAGAGATTGAGCGTATTGTCGAGGAGATGGGTCGCGAGGGCCACCGTTTGGCGATTTTAGCGGCCACCAGTGGCTATCGTCCTCCGGCTCAGTTGCGATCGCTGGCCCAGAAAACCCTTCCTCTGCCCTTTCAACTGCGGGCCAGTCATCCGAGTTATTACGGATATCATCAGGACAATCAATTTTGGGAAACCTTTTATGTCACCCCCGACTATAGTTTAGGAACCCTGCAAGTTCCTGGACGCAGTTATCAGGTTCAGGGGACGATTAACGCCCAATATGCGACCTATAAATTAGTGGTACGCGATCGCCAAGGTCAGGAGAATGCGGTGATTAGTTTGGGAGGAACCTATCATAGCCCCCGAGCTACCGGACGGAGTCCCGGCGATCGCTATCTTCAGGAAAAGGGGGCCAGCCTCTATCAACTACGATTGACGGCGGCGGATGAGGCGGCGGGGGTTCCGGGACAATCTCACTTGGTGATTCCCAAGGACTATGGGGAACCGCAACGGCTAGGTGACTGGTTTGTTTGGCAGATTGAGGGAGTTTGGCTTTGTGCTTGGGCCTGGGGGGATGAGATTCGCTTAGAGATGCCGTTAGATGAGGCTGAGGACTATCTAGGGTTGGTGGCCCAGGGACGGCACACAGCTTGGGTTACAGAGGTTCTGGCTCGCTCAGACTATGAGACTTTGGCTGACGTGGAGGCGGCGTTGGCCCAGACCGTTGTTAATGATGAGACCCTAGAGACTTCGGGAGAGCTGATCTATACTAGCGTTGGGGGCGATCGCCTCGAACTCATCGCTGACCCCAGTTTGAGGCTGGGACTCAGACGTATTAATGGACAGCAACAAGTCCTCAGAGATACCCCAGTTCTGGAGAGTCCTTATGTCAATCAAGCTCTCTGGAGTGGCCGCCTCAGGGTCGATGATCCTCAGTTGGGAACCTGGGAGTTGCAGTTAAAGCCCGGTCAACCTCGCTGGACGGACTCGGATTAGTTGACTAACCCGGCTCGCAAGGCCCGAACCGCCGCCTGGGTGCGATCGTCCACGCAGAGCTTATTAAGAATGCTGCGGACATGGGTTTTGACGGTTCCGACGGTAATATAGAGCTTTTCAGCAATCTGGGCGTTGTTGCAACCACCGACGATTAACTCCAGAATCTCTAACTCTCGTTTGGTGAGAGGGTCTGATTCCATTAACTGCTGCACTTCCGAATCAACGCCGTCGATGTGACGGGAGTCGTCGCATCGCTCAGCTACCGCCACGTCGTCGATGGTTGTGGTGTCCGAGGCCGGGGTTTGAACGGAGGACGCGGCTGATTGGGATTTACGAGCTTGTCGCAGCACAATTTGGGCAATGTTGGGATCGATCCAAGTGTTCCCTTCGTGGGTGAGTTGGATGGCTTCGAGGAGACGCTCTAAACTGGCATCTTTCATGCTGTAGGAGTCGGCCCCGGCGGCGAAGGCGGCGAGGACGGCATCTTCGTTGTCGTGCATGGTCAAGATCAAGACTTTTACCGGATGTTCGGCATCCTCGTGGGACTGACGAAACTGTTGTAACATTTCAATCCCGTCGAGATCGGGTAAGCCAATATCGAGAATGGCGACATCGGGTTGGGTGTTTTGGAGAACGGCCAACCCCTCGTGACCGCTGGCGGCTTCTCCTACGATATCGATAACGCCGGTTTGCTCGAGGGCCGCTCGGATGCCAACGCGAGTCAGTTCGTGGTCTTCGATCAATACGGTGCGAATCATATCTATCTATTCTTGAGGTTGTAGAGCGTTTTACCGGCTAAGAGAATGGGTTAAACCCTATCCCATCAGGGGAAATCAGGTCAAACTGGGGTCAAGTTTAGGGGCAAATCAAGAGAAAACACACTTGCGAGTCCGGATCTCCTCTGGCAAAATCAAGACAGTTTTTATTGAGTTAAATCTAAGAGAAGGGGACAAGCTTCTATCCGGATTGCTGAACCTCTTACTCAGGATAGAGGAAAAACGGCCTGAAAATTTATAACTTCATATTATACACCTTATTGACCTTTGAACGATATCACCCTTAGAGATTTTGTTCCCACGACCCATGACAGATGGAAACGTCCCAATTCTTGTGATCGGCTTTGATGCTGAGACAGATATTAATGCTAAGGCGGCCTTGCAAGCCTTTGCCGCTCCCGAGGGGGGTGATTTCAGCCCCAAACTTCGCTTTTGTCAGCAGTACCCGACGCGAGAACGGATCACGGGGGAGCCAACTGTGGCTGGAATCCTTTTAGATGGCGATCGCCTTAACCTCAGATCCGTCATTGCGGCGTTACGACAAGACTTTCCTCAAACTCCGATTGTGGCGACGGGGTATAACCCCGAGTTAGAGACGATTGGCTTCGCTGCGGGTGCTGATGAGGTTGTCAATCGTCATCATTTTACTTGGGAGGGACTGGCGATGATCTGGCGGGTTCTCTTTCGCGGCGAGCGCTCCCTGAAACCGCTGTCGAGTCTCGGGGACGATTCTGAGGCGGATCTCGATATTTCCGATCTCGGTGGCGATCGCCAGCAGTTGGAGGCCCGCATTAGTGAGCAGAATCGCCGGATTGCAACTCAGCATCAGGAGTTGAAACGACAACGGGAGCAGATTCGCCGTCAACATCTCACTATCTTGGAAGCCTCTCGCATCAAGTCGGCCTTTCTTTCAACGGTGTCTCATGAGTTACGAACCCCCCTTAATGTAATTATTGGCTTTTCCCAACTGTTATTACGCAAAAAAAATAGTTCTCTAACGCCAGTTCAAATTCAAACATTGCAATGTATTTTTAATAATGGCAAGCAACTCTTGTCTGTTATTAATGATATCATTGAACGGTCTAAATTAGAAGCGGGAGCGTCAGGACTTCGCCCCAAAGCCTTTAACTTGGTGCAGTTAGTGACCTCCATTGCTGGTAATGCACGCTGGCTCTGTGAACAAAAAGGCTTAGAGTTAAAAATTGAGGCCCGAGTTGAAAACCCTAGAGTTTGTCAAGATCATCAAGGCGTTCGTCGCGTCGTCTCGAATTTGTTGGCTAATGCCTTAAAGTTCACAGAGGACGGCTGTATTTCTGTGCGAATTTGGGAGGTGACTCCTGAACGGCTGGCCATCGCCGTTTCGGATACCGGAATTGGTATTCCCCCAGAACATCTTAAACGAATTTTTGCCTCTTTTGAACAGTTAGATAATTCTTTAGCCCGCAACTACAACGGAGTCGGGTTAGGTTTAGCCATTGTGGATTCCTTGGTTAAGATGATGAAGGGAACAATTCAGGTGGAGAGTTCTCAGGGACAGGGTTCGACGTTTCGGGTGGAGTTACCTCGTTCCGTCCTAGATTCGGGTCCTCGTGAGTCGCGAGAACCCAGCTTTCCCTATCGAAAACGCCCCCGATAAGTCTCGTTGGGTCACAAGATTAGTCTAATTTCACTTAATACCTATTAGTTTACGAATGCTAACACCTGAAGCTAAGATTGACCGAATCCTCGCTGTTGATGATTCTCCTGATAATTTGTTTCTTGTACAAGCCATCCTCGAAGATGAAGGCTATCTGATTGAGTTAGCGGAGGATGGATTTGCAGCACTTGAACAGATTGAATCGAATCCTCCTGATTTGATTCTTCTCGATGTTATGATGCCAAATTTAGATGGATATGAGGTGACTCGTCGAGTGCGGACTCACCCGCATCTTCCTTATATTCCCATCTTGTTGATTACCGCTCATGAAGCGTCGAGTGTGGTGAAAGGGTTAGATATGGGGGCTGATGATTTTATCCGTAAGCCGGTGGAGATGGAGGAGTTACAGGCGCGGGTGCGATCGCTGCTGCGGTTAAAGCATACCATTGATGAGCGCGATCGCATGGCCCGAGAACGAGAGGATTTTGTCTCTCGTCTAACCCATGACTTACGAACTCCTTTAGTGGCGGCGGATCGAATGCTAAATTTGATGCAATCTCAGGCGTTTGGTGAGATTTCTGAGTCCATGGATGAGGCGATCGCCACCATGATTCGCAGCAACAATAATCTCTTAGATATGGTGAATTTACTGTTAGAAGTCTATCGCTATGAAGCGGGGCGAAAACAGTTGACCTTTGCGCCGTTTAATCTCTGTGCAACCCTAGAAGAGATTTTAAATGAACTGACCCCCATTGCTAAAGATAAACAGATTGAGATTGTCCACGAGTTTCAAGACGGTATTTGTGAGGTGGTTGGCGATCGCCTTGAACTCTATCGCGTCTTTATGAACCTAATTGGCAATGCGATTAAGTTTACCGACAACGGAACTGTGCAACTACGACTCTATCGGTCCCCGGTTCCCAACCCTTGGCTTGTCTTAGAAGTTGAAGATACGGGAATTGGGATTAGTGCCAGCGATCGCACCAGTCTCTTTACTCGCTTTCGTCAAGGTGATCATAAACGCTCCGGAAGCGGTTTAGGGTTGCATCTTTGCCAGCGAATTGTCGATGCTCATCATGGCAAGATTGAGGTCGTTTCAGAAGTGGGTCGAGGAAGTTTATTTCGGATTAAATTACCGTTGGAGATGAACAGGAGTAGCTGATAATTGCTCTTGGGATTGGCGAGTAACAATGTAATCTCGCATTTGTTGCGCATTGCGATAGTCGTCTTGGCGTTCGAGTTGGCGTTGTCTAAACATAAAACGTACCTAATTATCATCAAGAATTTTCACTCTGAACCCTTAACAATAACCATTCAGAGCAAATTCAACTAACTCCATCCTAGTTAATACCGCTCCTAAACACATCCATCCCCAGAAAGGAATCTCACTCTATCCAGAGAAAGATTTATACCAATCATTAAGGATGACTCCCCCGTTGCAGAATCGCATGAATCACAATCGGTGCCCCAATCATCGCCGTCACCGCATTCAAGGGCAAAACAATATCCTGACCTGGAACCTGCGCCATCCAATCTGCCAACAACGCCAACATCGCCCCCAATAGCATCACCGCCGGGAGTAACCGCAACAAATTCGACGTATTCCACAGAGAACGAGCCAAATGAGGCACTGCCACCCCCAAAAAAGCAATTGGCCCACAAAACGCCGTCACCGTTCCCGCCAAAATCGCCGTACTCAGCAGCGTCAGCCACTGCACCCGTTGCAGCCGTAACCCCAACCCAATCGCCGTCATATCCCCCAACAGCAACAAATTGAGAGACTTCGCCAACCCAGCCGCCAACAGCAACCCCAGCAGCACCAATCCCACAAATAGCGTCATCCGTTGCCAAGGAATCCCCGCAAAACTGCCAAACGTCCAAGTCAAATAGGCTTGAATCCGCTCCTGAGAACTAAAATGCAGCAAAATGGTCACCAAGGAGTTCACCCCATAGCCAAACATCAACCCCAACAACAGCAACCGTTCCCGACTGCGAACCCTGCGGGCCATCAGCATCACCAATCCCAACACCACCGCCGCACCCAAACTCGCCGCCAGCACCCGACTCCAGGGGCCAACCTGGCCCAGCAACACCACCAAGGCCACCCCCAAACTGGCTCCCGAACTAATCCCCAAAACAAACGGCCCCGCCAGAGGATTGCCAAACAGCACCTGCATTTGCAACCCCGACACCGACAACGCCACCCCCGCCACCATCGCCGTCACCGCTTTCGGGAGGCGAAAGGTGAGGACAATCGTGGCCCAAGTGGGGTCTTGAGGCGGTTGTCCCAAGAAAATTCGCAGCATTTCCCCCGCTGGAATCTCCACCGACCCCAGCGCCAAACTGACATAAAGAATGAGCAAAAACAGAAGGACAACGCCCCAACTAATTCCGACTCGTCGTCCAAAGCTCACAATAGTATCATCTCCAAAATAAACAGCACTTAACGAGGATGAGAACGAATCACCTCAGTTTGATAGGTTCCATCCTCAAACAAGCTCAAACCCCGAAATCCCGGATAGGCGTCCTCCTCACTCGCTCCCTCCCGCAGCACCTGTTTACAAGTCGAGGGAGTTCCACAAAAATGAATGCCATGATGCTCTTGGTCAAACTGTAAATGGACATGACCAAAGAGGACAAGTTTCAGCTGAGGAAAGCGAGTTAAACAGTTTAGAAACGCTTGAGAATTTTGCACGCCAATAGTATCGAGCCAATCAAGTCCCATCGGAACGGGATGATGATGTAAAACGACTACTGTTGGCTGAGAAGAGGCCGTTAAAGAGTGTTCCAATTTCTCAAGTTCAGCCTGACTGACATAGCCCTCTCCTGATTCCGCTGTTTCTAACGTAGAGTCTAGTAGCAGAACCTGCCAACCTTGAGCTTGAACAACCTTATCCGCGAGAAAGGGTGAGTCTTTAAATTCCCGGTTTAAGATATCGATGTCATCGTGATTTCCGGGAATATAGTAAGTTGGCAAATTGAGAGGCGCAATTCGTTCAATCAGATGTTGATAGGCTTGAGGTTCTCCCCGATGGGTTAAATCTCCCGTAAGCAGTAGAACATCAGGCTTCCAGGTTATGACATCTGTGACGACATCCCCGAGAGAGTCCCACGTCACTAAACCTCGTATCGCAGTTTTGCGGTCAGCAAAGAGATGAGTATCGGTGATTTGAGCAATTTTGAGAACCATAAGACTATTCGAGTTTTTGATAATAGGTTTTTTCTGCATCTGGGAGCAGATTTGGGTGGAAAATCTGAATCAAATCGGCTAGAATTAGGTTGGGGTAGAGAATCCCCGTTTCCCAATAGTCATTTCCGCCAAATTCGTTGACTCGTTTACTATTATTATAGATGCGATCGCCCTGCCAAGCCGCAAAATTTCCATAGCGGGGGTCATCCTCAATCACATCAGCCCGAGTTCGCCAATTACTATTGACATTTACCCAGAAATCTGCATCCCTTGCCCGCTGATAGACCACCTCAAAATCCAGAGGAACCGTCCATTGATTGTCCAGGTCATCCCAGAGATAATCCGCCCCCGCATCTCGCAAAAACTGGGCTGCATAAC
>CAZXWM010000029.1:0-4344 GCA_964644215.1 uncultured Phormidium sp. | reverse complement strand
TAACTATTTCCACCCGGAACATACCAAGTATTCGTTGAACTAAACCCCGTAAACACCGTTGGACGAGAGTTATCATCGCCAATCGCCGCCGCCACCCGTTGACTCAACTCCTGATAATTAGCACGAATTTCCTCAAAAACCTCTTTTGCTTTTCCCTCTTGATTGAGAAACAACGCCGTAAACTTAAGCCATTCCGACCGTCCCAGAGGAGACATTTCCAAATACTCCGAATTAAGGACGACCCGTAAACCAGCATTCTCCAACATCAGCACCGTCTCCGAACTCGACCCTCCCGCATCAAAAGTAATCACGATATCAGGATTGAGATTCAGAATCGCCTCAACATTAACCACTTGATTGCGGCTCACATCACGAATCTTTTGCTGTTTTACTCGTTCGACAACAGCAGGAGTTTGAGTGATTTGAGTATCACTCATTCCCACCAATCGATTAACCCGGTCTAGCGCCGCAAAATGGGGTAAATAAGTCGTCGATAACACCACCACCGACTGCACCGGAACCTCAATCACCGTAGCATCACCGACATCATCAGGAATGGGGGTTCCACATTGAACTAAAATATACTCAATAGGGTCATTTGCTTCAGGATGAGGAGACGTGAGCGTGACTCGTTTATAGTGACCGTGATAGTCCACCTCAAACCCAGTTGCAAACTCCACCTGAACCTTATCAGGGAAATAATCCTGATTGGGGTCAAACTCCTCGACACAATCAGGAGAAAGCGGAGGTTGCGCCACCGGAGAAACTGAGTTTTGAACACAAGCATTTAGGCTCAGTCCAACAAGAAGTAGTAAGGGAGTAATTCGCAGAGATATTCGCATCAAAACGCCTATTCTAGTTTGATAAAATTTGTATCTGTAGGGCTTAATTCCAGATGCGTTCCGGCAGTTTCCACATTTTGCCATTATTTAATGAATGTAGCTTGCCGAAACACATCCTACCGACGTGATTAACCTTACGACTGCGGAGGATATAAATGGTCTGTAACTGGCGTTCCTTGAACTAAATGTTCAGACACAATCCGACGGGCCACCTCCGGTTTCACACGACTGTACCAAGTCCTATCTCCCGAATAAAAGACAATCGGCCCCAACTGACAAACTTCCAAACATCCCGCCGTGCGAACCGTCACATCTAACCCCGCCTCCTCCACGGCAGTTTCCAAAGCCTCAAACACCGAGACGGATTACAACGACTCGACCGACAAACTGCCAAATAGGGATGTTTGAGGGGATTTTCCGCAAAGGGAATCGGCCGTTCTCCCAAAATATAAATTGAGCGCAACTCATCATAAAGCGCCAACTTTTCTAACAAAGGTTTTCCTTCCGGGAGAACATCCTCATCCTCACCCAGCAACGGATTGGGTAAAAACAGATTCATCATCCGTTCTCCCTCCCCATTCCAGAACTGAATCCCCCAACTTCTCGGCTGGCCCGCTTCATTCAAACGCCGATAGAACGCACCCCGACTTAAACGCCGCTGTTGTCGTAACTCCGGGGGAGTTTTGCAATGGGGACCCCCCAAATGGTCTTCTAAACAGAGATGTAAATGCCAACCTTCTGTGACAACCGTTAAATAGCCGTCATACAACAAACAGGTTTTAGGAGGCGCGGTGAATTCCAATTCTAGGACACTTCCTTGCACCACATGACCCACGCCAATCTCCGACCAATGGTTTTGAAACAGGTCATACAACAGGGGACCCGTGACATCACTAGAAATAGGGAAATCTTCATATTCTAGGGTTCCTCCTTGCGGGGTGGGTTCTGTGGTTTTGCGGTTGAGGGGAGTGACCCAAGGCTGGAAGTTTGTCATGATACAACAGGTAAATAACTCTACTTCTCTTGTAGCATAATCTTAGAAGCTATAACGAATCCCCCCTTGAACACTTCGACTTAAACCGGGAAATCCGGGAAAGACTTCATAGCGTTCATCAAAGAGATTGTTTACACTGGCGTTGAGACGTAAATTTTCGGTGATAGGGGCTTGTAATTTGAGGTCTAATGTGGTATATCCTGGTAGGCTTTCGCTGTTGGTGTTATTGACAAAAAAGTTGCTGAGATTGCGTAGGAATAACCCGGCATACCAGCCATCGGGGGTGGCGTAGGCGACTCCGATATTAAAGACATCAGCATCCCGGAAACTGAGACGATTTCCTTCTACAGACTCATTATTGTCTTGCAAAATTTGGGTATTATTTAAGGTGAGGTTGGCAAAGGCGAAGAAGTTGGGAGCTAATTGCAGGTCTAAGGCAGCTTCTACGCCTAAGGCTTCGACTTTGCCGATGTTGATATTGGTGCTGGGGTCGCCAAATTGAAAGGCAATCAGTTCTGAAATTTGGTTGGCAAAGAGAGTTAGGCGAAATAAACCGATATCGCCGAGTTGTTGGTCGATGCCGAGGTCAAAACTGTTGCCTCGTTCCGGTCGTAGATTGGGATTTCCGGCGACGGAAAAGGCAGCCAGTCCTTCGAGTTGAGAAATGAGGGGAGATTTGAAACTTCTGGCATAGTTGGCGCGTAGTGCCGTGCTGTCACTGAGATTCCTAAGGACACCGACGGCGGGAGAGGTGAAAGAGCCATTTTCGAGGCTATTAAATTCTTGGCGCAGACCCAGGTTTAGACTAAAATTATCGGCAAGGTTGACCTCGTAGCGAGCAAAAGCGGCGCCATTGTCGATGCGACTGTTGTAGTTTTCCGTACTTTCGCCGCTGGAGAAGTTAAAGGTTCTATTTTCTGAGGAAATGGTGCGAAAGTCGATGCCGTAGGTGAGGGTTTGGTTGTCGGTTAATTGCCAGTTATGTTGAACTTGCAAGCCGAAACTGTTGCGGTCAAGGTTGCTACGGCTGCTTTCGGGGTCGCGGAAGGTGGAGTCGAGGATATCGGTATAGACGCGGGCCGTGAGGTTGGAGGTGTCCTCGGGGTTGAGTTGGGATTCCCAGAGAAGGTCTAGTAACCAGTCTTCGGTGTATTGTCTGGCGTCAGGAGTGAGGCGGTTAAATTCTCCTAGGGTTCCGGCTTCGGTGGGAACGCCGCCGGGAACGCCGATGTCTCGGCTGAGGTAGAGGCCCGAGAAGGTCAGACGGTTGCGATCGCCCAAATCGGCAGCTAGAGTAAGGTTGAGATTGTTATAGTTAGCCTCAGCATTGTCGCGGGTTCCCGAGACATCGACGGTTCCCAGGTCAAAGGGAAAATCATTGCGGGAAAAGGTGCGGTTATAGCCAATCACCCAGCCGAAGTCTCCATCGGTTCCCCGACTTTGAATGACTTGTTGGTTGTAGCCAAAACTCCCCGCTTCGGTTCCGATAACCACTTCGGGTTCCTCGGTTGGGGATTGGCTGACGATGTTGATGGTTCCACCAACGGCGCTAGACCCGTAGAGGGTGGAACTTCCCCCAGGCAGGACTTCTAGGCGTTCGACAAAGTTGGTGGTGAAGGAGGAGAGGTCAAAACCTCCAGAAGACCCCAGGTCATTGATGGGTCGTCCGTTGAGAAGAATTAGGGTTTGGGAGGTGTTTCCCCCGCGCATAAATTGGGAACTGACGGACCCGAGTTGACCGCCACTGGTTCCATCGCTGAGGATTCCGGGGACGAATCGCAGTGCATCTTGGACGGTGGTGGCCCCTTGAACGTCGATTTGTTCGCGGGGAACCACATAGATGGGACGGGAGGAATCTCGTAGGGGTCGGTTTTGACGAAAGGGGCCAAAAACGGGTTGGCGCAGGATGCGTTGAATGAAGATTTCGACGTCTTCGGGGTCGTCGTCTGTGGTGTCGTCGTCTGTGGGGTCTGGGTTGGCGAGACTGGGACTGGCGAGGAGTAGGAGAAATAAGAAGGAGAGGGGAAGATATTTCATGATTTTTGGCATCGCGAAGAAGTCGCCAATTTCAACTCAGGGAATTGGCGGGTTTAAATTGGTATGAAGGGTCAATCTCGACGGTTGAGAAAACCGCAAGATGGGTAAGTCTAGCGAGCAAGACATCACTCCCATTTCAGGAGCGTTGATGATGCTAATTTTGGAGAGTTTGAGAATGCTAAAAACTCCCGAAAACGTTGCCTAGAGTGCCTGTAGCGAGGGCGGATGGGCAGTTTTGGGAGGAATTGGGGTTGGGAAACCCAAAGAATTTAGGCGGATTTTAAGTCTTGTCATAGGAACCATCATCTGTAACTCGCAGATGTTTGAGGTGGAGTTTGGCGAGTCGGCGGGCATCCTGACTTAGAGCGTTTTGGCTCCTTACAGTTGCGGTACAGCGCCGGATTTACACCGGACTTTCCCCGTTTCCTCTGATGGCTGCTCCCCATCAGAACCGAATTTCAGCACTGTAGC
>CAZXWM010000028.1:14384-19445 GCA_964644215.1 uncultured Phormidium sp. | reverse complement strand
GCACTGAGCCTGTCGAAGTGTTCCCTGTTCCCTGTTCCCTGTTCCCTTTATTTTATTACTATGTCTGTATCATCTGCATGGGTTAAGGTCGAGAATGATGGGTTGGCCATTGATGCCTATCTGGCCCAGCCGACGGGGGATGGCCCCTATCCGGGAATTGTGGTGTTTCAGGAGATTTTCGGGGTCAATGCCCATATCCGCGAGGTGACGGAACGGATTGCAGCCCAGGGCTATGTGGCGATCGCCCCCGCATTATACCAACGCCTCGAACCCGGATTCGAGGTGGGCTACAGTGACGACGACTTAGCCAAAGGACGGGAGTACAAAGTCCAAACCAAGGCCAGCGAACTCCTCGGCGATACCCAAGCCAGTCTGGACTATCTCAAAGGATTGCCCAACACCACCGACCGTTTTGGCTGTATTGGCTTCTGTTTTGGCGGTCATGTGGCCTATCTCGCGTCCACCCTCCCCGATATTCAGGTGACGGCCTCCTGTTACGGGGCGGGGATTGCCCAGATGTGCCCCGGTCAGGAGGTGGGGACGACCTGCGATCGCACCCCCGCCATTTCCGGCACAATATACGCCTTTTTCGGCACAGAAGACCCCCTCATCCCCCTAGAAGACGTTGACACCATCGAACAGGCGTTGCAGGAGCATAACATCGACCATAAGCTGGTTCGCTACGAAGGAGCCACCCATGGCTTCCTCTGTGACCAGCGGGACAGTTACCATCCCGAAGTTGCCAAACAGGCCTGGGGCGAGATTTGGCAGTTGTTCAGTCAGTTGAACGATTAAACAACGTGGGGTGGTGTATCGTGGTTAGAGGGAGAAGCCCATTGCTAGCTTGCCGATCGCCTCTCTCCCCCCTGTTCCCTATTCCCTATTCCCTGTTCCCTTCTTCATTCCTATGACTGCTCAATCTCGCTCTAATCGGGACATGCCGTTCTCTATGGAGGACTTCGCCAAAGCCTTGGAGGGCCACGATGCGATTCCGGAAACGGGACAGTTGGTGACCGGAAAGGTGTTTGAACATGATGCTAATGGGGTGTATGTGGATATTGGCGGTAAGTCTCATGGCTTTTTGCCCCTCAAGGAAGTCTCGGCGGAGTTGGTGACGAATCTCGAAGAAGCCCTCCCCCTTAATGAAGAACGGGAGTTTCTGGTGATTCGTGGGGCCAACGCCGATGGACAAGTCACTCTCTCGATTCGTCAGATTGAGATTAAGGAAACTTGGGACAAACTGGCAGAATTCCAGGAGTCTGGGGAGACGGTTGAGGTGGAAGTCACGGGAACCAACCGAGGCGGTGTAGTCGTCGATGTGCGTGGCTTGCGGGGCTTTATTCCGCGATCGCACCTCGTAGAACGCCACAATCTCGATGCCCTGATTGGCCAACATCTCACAGTGACATTGCTGGAAGTCAACGCCGATGAGGATAAGTTGGTCTGTTCCCACCGTCTCGCCGCCAAAGCCAGTCGGATGCGGTATCTCGTGGCCGGGGAGTTAGTCGAGGGAACCGTTGCCAACATTAAACCCTATGGGGTGTTTGTTGAACTCGGCGGCGTGACGGGACTGCTGCATATTAAACAGATTAGTAAGGCCCGGATTCCTGACTTGGAAACTCTGTTTGAGGAAGGACAACCGCTGAAGGTGATTGTGACGGAGATTGATGAGTGGAAAAACCGTATTTCTCTGTCGATGAAAGAGTTAGAAAGTTATCCTGGTGAATTGTTAGAGAAATTCCAAGAGGTGATGGATAACGCCGAGGAACGGTTTAGTCATCATCAGACTGAGGACAATTCTCCCGAGACGAATCAGGAGGGCGAATAATTATTCGCCCCTACGGCGAGGATTGTAATCTGCATGATGACAATGGCTGCTTTATATCTGGTGGGAACACCAATTGGCAATTTGCAGGATATGACCTTGCGGGCCATTCAAACCCTCAAAGATGTGGATTTGATTGCCGCCGAGGATACTCGTCATACAGGGAAACTGTTGCAGCATTTCCAGATTGAAACCCCCCAAATTAGCTATCACCACCATAACCGCCAGGAACGGTTAGGGGAACTGTTGTCTCGGCTTCAGGGAGGGACGGCGATCGCCCTCGTGACGGATGCGGGAATGCCGGGGATTTCTGATCCTGGCTATGAACTCGTCCAGGCCTGTGCCGAGACAGGGATTAGCGTCATCCCGATTCCGGGCGTAAGTGCCTGTGTGACGGCGGTGAGTGTAGCGGGGATTGAGGGCGATCGCTTCTGTTTTGAAGGCTTCCTCCCCGTCAAAGGAAAAGAACGCCAGCAACGCCTGGAACAATTGCAAACGGAACCCCGCCTGTTGGTGTTCTATGAAGCCCCCCATCGGCTGAAACAGACCCTTAAGGACTTACAAACAGTCCTAGGGGGCGATCGCCGCGTCACCCTGGGCCGGGAGTTGACGAAACGCTTTGAGGAGATTTGGCGGGGAACCCTCCAGGGGGCGATCGCCCATTACCAAAACCACAACCCCAAGGGAGAATATACCCTAGTCATTGGTGGTGATTCCTCCCCCAGTCGTCAACTCTCCGAAGCCGCCCTCAAATCAGAGTTACAGGCCCTGATGAACCAAGGTCACTCGCGATCGCAGGCCAGCCGTCTCCTGGCACAATCGACCCCCATCTCTCGTCGTGACCTCTATCAACTTGCCTTAACCTTAACCGATTAGGCAATCTCTCTTGACGTAAACCTGTGAACAGTCCTTGGCGTTGGCTTTTAGCGTTTATTCTCTCCCTCACCCTGATTCTTCTCCCCTGGATGAGTCTACCGGGGGAGACGTTGATTGCTTGTGAACTGCGATCGCGCATCGAAGACGAGACACACCTAGAGATTGAATTTCCCCGGCCCTGTCTCGACCAAAAACTACACCTCGATCGCTTCCTCGATCAAGCACGACAAGACATCAACAACGACGAATTTTTTCCCTTCACCATTCGTCGAATGCGCTATCAACTTCTCAATGAAGGATTCCGCATTTTGGGCAATCTAGCCATGGACTACCCAGTGATTGGATTGGTAGATTTTGAACTCTCACAAACGGTCTTTGTTAACCTCAATCAAGGGTCTCTTAATATGGAAGCCGGAGAAACCCAAGTACGAGTTAATGTTCCCTTTATCGAGAGTAATGACCTCATTCCTCTGTTGAACCAAATGGTCAATACTCAACTGCAAATTTTCAATCAAAAGCGGCTACAAGACTTCCTCCAGGACACGGAACTTGACCAAAGAATGGCGCAAGAAACAGGACTGACAGTAGAAGCCATCAACTTTCTCGTTCAATCAACTCAAGACCATTTCAGCGCCCAAATTACCGAAGATTCAGTGATTGTTTCGATTGAGGTCGCCAATGGGAATGAGGATGACCCGGATGATAGCCCTAGTCCAGCCACAATACAGTCTCTACAGGCTCTGTTGCGGTGACGGGACAGATTCTGTCAGTTCTCATGTCTGACTGGGCAATCGCTTCCATGGGGGCTTATACTGTGATTAGTCAAGTCTTACCGAAAATGAGTAGAAACACATTAGACATTTCTCTCGACCCTAAACTCTCCCAAAGAATCCAAGAACTGTATCAGCTCAACAATCCATCGTCTTCTGAAGTTATCCAACTAATTCTGTCTTTTTGCGACAACTACCGCAAAACTGTGTCCGGTATTTGTCAAGATGAAACAATGTCAGGCACAGAAAAAAAAGACCTTATCAAGGCGTTATCAAATCCTTCAAATCAAGAGGAACTCATGGAGGTTTTACTAAGGGTTGTATTATCTCGAAACCATGAGATTGCTTCCCAAAAAATCCAGGAACAAATCGATCCAGATTTTCTGGAGAGCCTGGAAACTGAAGATGACATCCTGGCAGCTGCGGTGGAGATGACCCGATATCCGTAAGGGCCTATTGAACTCATCGTTGTGAGGCAATTATGTTGTGAAATCCCTGTTTTTGAGTCTCCTCAGCGGTATCCTCATGGGCTGTACCGTCGCCCCCTTTGAATGGTGGGGCCTGGGATGGTTCGCCCTGGCCCCGCTGTGGTGGCTAATTGGGCAAAAAAACACCCCCGCTTGGCGCTTGGGGGCCGCTTGGGGCGCGGGATTTCATGGAACCGCCATTTTTTGGATTACCGGAGTTCATCCCATGACCTGGATGGGGGTTCCTTGGTTAGCCAGTCTGGCCATTGCGATCGCCTGTTGGCTATTCGTCATCCTCTGGGGCGGCCTCTTAGTGGCACTCTGGGCGCATCTCCAGCAATGGAGTCCCAACGCTTGGGGGCCGAGGATTCTGATGGGTGTCGCTAGTTGGTGTCTCCTGGAAGTGCTGTGGCGATCGCTTCCCCTCTGGTGGTCCTCTCTGGCCTACACGCAAAGCCCCCATAACTTGCCCATTCTACACCTGGGGCAACTCTCGGGAACCACCACCATTACCGCCGTCCTGGTGGCTGTTAACGGCTGTTGGGCGGCAGCGTTTGACTCATTTGACCTATCTCGTCAAAAAGTCCGTCTCCCGGCGATTTTCGCAGCCTTGCTAATTTGGGGAGTTGCCCAGGGACTGGGGGGCTATCTCTACAGCCGTCCCCTCAACGACGACCCCGAACAAAGTCTGACCGTGGGAATTATCCAGGGCAATATCCCCAACGACATTAAACTCTATCCCGACGGATTACGACAAGCCCTCGAAGGCTATAGCCGAGGCTATGAAGAACTCAGCCAGGCCGGGGTGGATGTGGTGATGACCCCAGAGACCGCGTTACCCGTCTTGTGGCAAGGCGATCGCCTCCAATATAGTGATAGTCCTGCTGGGCATTTCTATCAAGCCCTTCGCGATCGCGGCGTTCCGGCCTGGCTGGGAACCTCACGGGGAACCCCAAGCCACTACACCAACAGCCTGTTAAGCCTCACCGGAAGCGGAGAAATCCTCAGTTATTACGACAAAGCGATTCTCGTCCCCCTCGGCGAATATATCCCCTTTGAGTCGGTCTTAGGAGGATTTATTAACCGTCTGTCGCCCCTACAAGCCCAGATGATACCGGGTTCG
>CAZXWM010000028.1:0-14374 GCA_964644215.1 uncultured Phormidium sp. | reverse complement strand
TATTCCGCCAAGCAATATCCTGATCGTTTACTCCCTGGCCAGTAGGGGCGTAGGTTCGAGGGACCAACTCCTACAGACTCCCTTCGGACCCGCCATTGTCAGCATTTGCTACGAATCCGCCTTTCCGCAGCATCTCCAAGCCCAGGCCCAGCGGGGAGGTGAATTTTTCCTCAGTGCCGCCAACAACGCCCATTATGCCCCCTCTATGCCCCGCCAACATCATGCTCAGGACGTGATGCGGGCCATTGAACTCGATCGCTGGGCTGTCCGGGCCACCAATACCGGCTATTCGGCGTTTGTCACTCCCCATGGTGAGGCCCTTTGGATGTCTCAGATGAACCAGTACGCTACTCATCAAGAGAGGATTTATCGCCGTCAAAGTCAAACCCTCTATGTCCGCTGGGGGGATTGGCTGGTTTGGATTCTCGTCCTTACCGCCGCGATCGCATCCTATCCTCATCTCCAGATCTTAAAGAACCACGATAACGATTAAGAGGGTTAACTTATTGTCTATTCTCCTGGTTTAACATTAAGCTTAATCAAAACATGTTGACAGGGATCGAAGCGATTGAAACGGAACGTCTCAAAGTTGATAATAGATAACCCACAGCACTCTTGAATGAGGTGCAACCATTGCCGACATTTGAGAAAATTAAACGGTAAAACAATCCCATAGGGGTGATTGCCAATGTAATCAGAAACACTCAGGCGAGACCAGTCTTTGGGGCTTTGCCAATGATGATCCTTAATGACAATGTACTGACTAGAGACTCGCTTGGCCTCTTCTAACACCCGTTGAGGGTCTTGGGTATGGTGCAGGACATCAACAATCAGAACACAATCAAAGCTATTGTCAGGAAACGGAAGCGTGCAACCGTCATAAGAGACAATGGGAATATAGGTTTCCGACTGTACATGAACATCGCAACCGGCAAAATGAACTAATCGCCCCTTAGCCGCGAGTGTTTCTTGAAGGGTTGCCGCCAGCCGTCCATCAGAAGCCCCTAAATCTAATATGTTGGAACTCTCCGTCAAATGGGGACTTAAAATCCGGGTGAGGTAGCGCCGTCTGAGGACAAACAAAAAGGTTTCATTTAAAAGCCTTAGCGTTGATTTGGGAACCCATTCGACTACTCGATTTAATAGTGAATCATAGGTTTTATCAGACAGAAGTAAACCAACCATTGATAATTGTATAATCCTCAATCTAACAATAAAAGACGAGTGAACACATTAGCCCGGGTCGCGACAAGTCACCTTGACCGTCCATTATTCATTGTCAATTGTCAATTGTCAATTTTTATTGGCACAGATTCCAGATAACGCTGGGTACCTCGAATGAGTTAAAAATCACTCTTGACAAAGAGATGACGGATAACCGATTTGAGATTCCTGACTCAGATAATCTCTCACCCGTTGACAACTATAGGCCATTAAGTCCAACGAGAGAATGCTGTCCAAATTCCAGTGCATCGCTAAATTATCTTCACTCCCTGAGAGTAGAAAGCGACCATCGGGACTAAACTTCACTGAACCCACCACAGATTGATGACCACTCAGTTGGGTTAATAATTCACCGTCAACGGTATAAATATCAATCTTACTATCCGTCCTGGCGATCGCCAACAATCGGTTATCGGAACTCCAAGCCACCCGAGTTAACCCACTGGTGGCAGAAATCTGCATCGTTGTCAGCAGCGTCCCATCTCGCCGCCAAATTTTCAACTGTCCATCGCGACTGGCTGAAGCAATTTTCTCACTATCGGGACTAATCGCGAAGCCCCAAACCTCCGTTGCATGGCCCAGCAAAACCTGATCCGGAGTCTCGCCTAAACGAGACGCTTCCCCCTCATCAGCCGTCGTCTCCCAAGTCCAGAGTTTAACCTCTCCCGCCAGATTAGATAGGGCCACATAAGACCCATCAGGACTGAACGCCAAATCCCAAATGCGACTATCAGAAGCCATGATACTTTGGTGCAGAGTCAACTCCCCAGACTCGCTCTCTCGCCAGAGATTGATGCGACTGTCATCTCCTGCTGAAACTAACCACTCCCCATCAGGATGATAGGACAAGCCCCAAATCGCTAACTCATGGGCCTGCCAACTCTTGATGGCCCCATTATCCGTATTAACTTGATAGATCGAGCCATTGGCATTGCCTACCAGCAACTGCTCCCGTTGCGGATGAAACGTCAAACTGTACAATTCCCGCGACCCTAACTCCTCAAATTCCTGCAACAAGTGACCCCTCTCATCCCAGAGACGGACTCCTGTCTTCGCCACCGTCGCGAACTGAGAGGACAGAGGCGAAGATGGGGGAGCATAGGCCACATTCCATAACACCTCTCGGTGGCCGTGGAGCGGTTGCACAAACTCATTATCCACTTGCCAAAGCCGCATAAAGCCATCTTCCCCAGCACTGGCCACCTGAGTTCCCTCAGGGCTAAAGGCCACCCCACGGACGGTACTGCTATGACCCCGTAGCGTTCTCAGTAACGTCCCCTGGCGCGACCAAACTCGTAATTGGTTATCACCTGACCCTGAGACAAAGCGTTCTCCATCGCGACTGATGGCAATACTAATCACATCACCCTCATGACCCCTTAAGGTTTGTAATAACTCACCCTCTCGGCTCCACACCCGCACTTGACCATCTCCATGGCCCGAGATAAGACGGTCTCCATCGGGAGTATAAACAACAGACCAAGCCGAACTCTCGTTCTCTTGAAAGCTGCTAATTAAAGTTCCATCCCGTTGCCAGCGTTTGATACTGCCATCAACGCTAGCCGAGGCAAATTCCCTGCCATCAGGACTGAAGGCGGTTCGCCAGACCGCCGCCTCATGGCCCGTTAAGGTTTGCAGGAGAGTCCCCGTCACAGACCAAACCTTAAGGGTTAGGTCACTGCTGGCAGAGACGAGTTGCTGACCGTCAGGACTCCAAGACACAGACCAGACGGCGGAATCATGGCCGCTGAGGGTTGTCTGTAAGTTGCCATCGATTGACCACAGATAAATCCGGCCATCGAGGGTGGGTACGGCTAGGGTTTGACTATCCGGGCTAAAGCTGATGCTATACACCGTCGCCTCATGAGGTAAAGTCCGAAGCAGGGTTCCATCCCGCCGCCAGATTTTGACGGTTGTATCTGCACCGGAACTGGCGATGAGTTGCCCGTCGGGGCTAAAGTCCACCCCCAGGGCGCCCCCGGTGTGGGCTTGCCTTCGGTCAAATTCATGGTTACCCTGGATGGCTTGTTCAAGGGTTTGGCGGCTGTCCTGGTCCAGTTCTCGACGAACATCGCGGCTGATGAACCGCAACCGTTTGAAGTTATGGCGCCCTTGCAGGGCCTGAACTAAGGCATCGAGTCGTTGGTTGGAGGCGTAACTGCCTTTGGAGGCGGCAAGAACCGCTCGAACTTCGCTGAGGGAGGCCTGTTGATAGGCGCGGAACGTCCCGATTCCCAGGGCGATCGCCCCCACGAGGGCCACCGTTAACCCCGCCAGCAAGCGACGTTGACGGCGCACACTTTGCCGCTCAATCGCCAGCCGCGCTTCAGCTTCTTCTAATCGCGCTCGTTCGAGTTTTTCCTGAATCTCCCGTTGTTCCAAGTCTTGGCTGGCGGTCAGATAGCGATAATCTAAATCCCCTAGACCTTTCTGTTGCGTCCAGTCTAGGGCTTCTTGTAGGGCTTGACCCCGTAATAATCGCGATTCATCTTGATAGTTAGACTCTATCCAAGCATTGAGGAATGAGGCGTAGGGACGCAGACGATTGAGTTGTTCATCCACCCAATCTCGGTTAAACACTTGATAGTAAATGGGATTTTTGACCCGGAGATAGCCATCTCGTTTTTCCACGATTCCCGACAAAAGCAACTCCGTTTGTACTGGGCTTTCGATCGCCGCAATGGAGAGCGCATCAGAGGGGGCCTGTTCTGAGCGCCACACTTGACGATAGAGACTCAACAATTCTCCTACTCGTTTTTCGTCGTAGAGGAGGCGATCGCGAATGGTTTTAAGATGTTCGGGTTCGTCTTGGGCTTCCCAATGATGGAGAATCTTATCCTGCACACAGCTATCAATAAATAAATTTATTTCTTGCCCTATAATTTGCTCTGAAATAGACTTTTTTTGACAGTAACTAAGTAACAACTTACAAAGCTTTTGCATTAAAAAGGGTTGTCCCCCAGTCCAATACAAAATATGCTCTAATGCCACGATGGGCTGAGCAAACATTGCCGCTAATCCCTCCAGAAGAGGCGTGGCTTCTTGCCGTTGAAACCCCTGTAGAGAAATTCCTCGTCCGATATTAAAGGGAGTGCGATTTTTATCAGCAATCAAGTCTCCTGGGGTCGCCACTCCAAAAATCGCAAAACTCAAACGGCGATACTCCAGGTTGTCCGCTCGCCGATTGTAACAGCTACGAATGAGGGCAAAAAAGTCATCCGTGGCAAATTTTAGAGCCAGAATACTATCAATTTCATCAATTAAAATCACTAATGGCTGTTGCGTTTCTGCCAGAAGAACCTCCTCAATAAACTCTCCCAAACGAGCCGATGGCGGTAACTCTAGGCGATCGCGCCACCATTGTCGGAGATTGGTTTTGAGTTGAAACTGTTTACTAAGAATCGCGGCGATCGCCGCATACCATTGGTCTACCGTAACCTGTTGCGTACCAATGGCCGTCAAATCCAAAGCCCCCGGCATCACCCCCGCCTCCCGCAACTGGGCCATCACCTGCACCCGCAGGCTGGATTTCCCCATCTGGCGGGCGTTGAAAACATAACAAAACTCCCCAGCCAGTAGTCCTTGAAGTAGATCCTCATCCGCCTGTCGTTGCACATAGGTTTGTGACGCAGGGGGAACACTACCGCCTACATGATAGGAAAACTGAGGATCGAGAGACGAGATCACAATTGAGTGTAATCACTAAAAAACAAGGGACTTCCTGACATGATTACTCCTGACATGATTACTCCTGACATAATGAAGACGTGAACTTGACTTCAGAACTGGTGTTTAAATAATCTCGAACTCGCCGACAGCCATAGTTCAAGAGATTAACCGAAAGAACAGAATCTAAATTCCAACGGATGGCTAAGCGGTCTTCACCGCCCGAGACCAAGAAGCGGCCATTAGGACTGAATGCCAAGCTTAACACTACCGCATCATGGCCAGTCAAGCGGCTGATAAACACACCGCGCTCCGTATAAAGATCGATATGATTATCCGTACGGCCAACAGCAAGTAACTGACCATCGGGACTCCAAGCCACCCGCGTTAAGCCATTATTTTCCGAAAGCGTCAACGTGAACACCTCCTCTCCCTGTCGCGTCCAGACCTTGAGGAGACCATTGCGACTCGACGAGACAATGCGATCGCCATCGGGACTCACCGCCACCCCCCATAAATCACTCTGATCCCCTCGTAACACCCGTTCAGGAACCTCAAGAAAGCGCCGATTCTCCTCAGCCGAGTCCGACTCCCACCCCCAAATCCTCACCGTTCCATCTAAACTCCCGGAGATCAAATAGGACCCATCAGGACTAAAGGCTAAATCCCAAATCCTGGCTTCATGACCCTCCAGAATCTGATGCAGGCGATAAGTCCCCGACGCATCCTCCCTCCACACCTGAATCTGCTTATTATCTCCACCAGAGACTAACCAACGTCCATCAGGACTGACATCGAGGGCAAAAATCGAGAAGTCATCCTCTTGCCATTGTCGGGTGCTCTCTCGGGTGCTCTCTCGGGTGCTCTCATTGTTGGTCAAGTCAATTTGATAAATCTCTCCCCCAGCATCGCTGACAAATACCTGAGGTCGATGAGGATGAAACGCCACATCATACAATGTCTGATCAGCTAGATCGCGAAATTCCTCAATTAACCGGCCCTGCTCATCCCATAGAGAAAGCCCCCCCCTTGATAGGGTGGCAAAGTCAGAGGCGATGGGGGACGAACTCGGAGCATAGGCGACCCCCCAGATCACATCACGATGGCGCGGTAGCTTTTGCCGAAAGGCATTTTCGGCCTGCCACAACCGCACCAGTCCATCGTCCCCAGCACTGGCTACCTCCGTCCCCTCGGGACTAAAGGCAACCCCCCGTATGCCACTGTGATGACCCCGCAAACTGGTGATTGGGGTTCCATCTCGGAACCATAGCTTCAGTTGGCGGTCGGCCGACCCCGAAGCAAACTGAGAGCCATCAGGACTAAAGGCCACGGCTCCTACTTCCGACTCATGGTCACTCAGACTCCGCAGTAACTGGCCATCCCGCCGCCAAATTCGCACTTGATTATCGCTATAGCCGCCAATGAGTTCCTCGCCATCGGGACTATAGGCAACAGACCAACCGGAACTGGAGTCATCTTCTAGGCTACGACGTAAGGTTCCGTCAGTTCCCCAGAGTTTAATCTGTCCATCGAGACTAATGGAGGCAAATTCCTCCCCTTGCGGATGAAAATCCACATCCCACACGGGGGCCTGATGGCCCGTTAGCGTCTGGAGAAGTTCCCCATCCCGAGACCAGAGCCTGACAGTTTTGTCGCTGCTGGCCGAGACCAATTGGCTTCCATCGGGACTCCAGGCCAGATGCCAAATGGGTCCGTCATGGCCCCGGAGGGTTCGTTGCCATTCCCCCGTCACCGACCAAAAATGAATCTCACCATCGAGGGTGGGAATGGCCAGCAATTGACTATCGGGACTAAATTTGACGCTGTAGATGGTGACGCCATACTCAAAGGTCTCCACCAGGGTTCCGTCTCGTTGCCACAGTTTCGCGGTTCCATCGGTACCGGAACTGGCAAGCCATTGTCCATCTCGGCTGTAGTCAACGCCTAAAGCTCCGCCGGCATGGGCATGCAGTCGATTAAACTCATAGTTGCCCTGGATGGCCTGTTCGAGGGTTTGGCGGCTGTCCTGGTCCAGTTCTCGACGAACATCGCGGCTGATGAACCGCAACCGTTTGAAGTTATGGCGCCCTTGCAGGGCCTGAACTAAGGCATCGAGTCGTTGGTTGGAGGCGTAACTGCCTTTGGAGGCGGCAAGAACCGCTCGAACTTCGCTGAGGGAGGCCTGTTGATAGGCGCGGAAAGTGACGCTACCTAAACCAATGGCCCCAATCAGGGCAACGGTTAAGACCCCGAGGAATTGTCGCTGACGGCGGACATTCTGGTCTTGAAGTTTTAGCAGTTGCTGGGTTTCAACGAGACGTTGTTGTTCGAGTTGTCGTTGGGCTTCTTGCCGCTCAAATTCCAGTTTTTGTTGGATTTCTTGTTGTTCGAGGTCTTGACTGGCGGTGAGATAGCGATAGTCGAGATCTCCTAAACTTCTACGTTGGGTCCAGTCGAGGGCTTCCCGGAGGGCGTTCCCCCGCAGTAGCCGGGAGGTATCTTGACAGTCGGAGTCCACCCAGGCGTTGAGGAGAGGGGCGTAGGGACGCAGGTGATCGAGTTGGTAGTCAATCCAAACCAGGTCAAAGACTTGTTCGTAGATGGGGTTTTTGACCCGTAGGTAGCCACTACGTTTTTCGACGACTCCAGATAGGAGCAGTTCCGTCTGGGTGGGGGATTCGTTGGCGGGGATGGGCTGGTGTTGGGAGCGCGATTGTTCGGCCAGCCAGACTTGGCGATAGAGGGTGAGGAGTTGTCCGACTTTGCGTTCATCATAGAGGAGGCGATCGCGGATGGTTTTGAGATGTTCGGGTTCGTCTTGGGCCTCCCAGTGATGCAAAATGTGTTTGTGAACACAGATGTCAATCAGGTTTTCGAGCCAGTCAGGGTCGTCGGTTTCGGGGAATTGTTGGCTGTTATAGTGACTGACGACCAGATTACAAAGTTTTTGCATCAGAAAGGGTTGTCCACCCGTCCAATGCAGAATCCGCTCTAAGACCTGTTGGGGATAGGGGATGATTCCCATGAGTCCGGCGGCTAGGGGGCTGACTTCTTGGGCTTGAAAGCCGTCGAGGTAAATACCTCGGCCGATGTTGAAGGGGGTACGGGTTTTGTCGGCGATGAGTTCGCCGGGGGTGGTGACACCAAACAGGGCAAAGCTCAAACGCCGACAAGCGGGACAGTCAGCTCGCTGGTTATAGATGTTGCGGATGAGGGCAAAAAAGTCATCGGTGGCAAATTTTAGGGCCAGGATGCTATCAATTTCATCGATGAGAATCACTAGGGGGGCTTGGGTTTCAGTCAGCAGGACGTCTTCGATAAATGCGCTTAAGCGAGCCGCTGGCGGCAGGTCTAAATGCTCTCGCCACCATTGGCGGAGATTGGTTTTGAGCTGAAACTGTTTGCTGAGAATGGCGGCGATCGCCGCATACCATTGTTCTACGGTTACTTGTTGTGTGCCGATGGCCGTCAGATCTAAGCCCCCACATTGCACTCCCGCCTGACGCAGTTGGGCCATAACTTGCACCCGCAGGCTCGATTTGCCCATCTGTCGGGAGTTGAAGACATAGCAAAATTCTCCGTCGAGGAGTGCTTGCAAAAGATTGTCATCGGCCTGTCGCCGTACGTAGGTCTGAGATTCCGGGGGGAGAGACCCCCCCACTTGATAGCTGAATTGGCTTTGCGGTGAGGGGGGGGTCGGCGTTAAGGTCATCGGCTAGTCAGCAAAGTATTGACGATAGAGTTCGCAACTCGGCACAGCCAGACGTTCTTTGAGGGTAATGGCCCCAAGGCCCTGAAGACGATAGGCACTCTGATGGGGGAGTTCAATGCCGGCGGGGTTGCGGGCTACCTGTTGCATGGCTTCGAGTAGGCCTGGGTCTTGTTCCATCAGTTGCAGTTGTCGTCTCAGGTAGCTGTTGAAGATTGTATGATAGGCGATCGCCTCGGAAGCTAAGTCCTCGACGCTCAACTCTCCCTGAGCAAGATAAAACAAACACAGTTGGGTTAAGTAGGGATGACCCCCGACGAGGGCAAACATGGCCTGGGCGTAGATATCACTGGGATTGAGACCGTAGCGACAGGTCAGTTGCTCAACTTGTGCTGGGTTAAAGTTCGGTAACTCCACCAGTAAGCCCACGTTAAAGGGGGATTGATGCAAGGTTAAGGGCAGCCAAACCTCGGTAGAGTGGATAATGGCTAACCGCAGGTTGGTCCAGATGGCCCGCTGTTCGAGGCCATAACGCCCTTGTTCGTACCAAGACCGCAGCATCCCGAAAAAGTCCGTGGCCACTTCGGGATAGGCAAACAGTTCGTCGAGTTCTTCGATGACCAGCAATAAGGGACTGGCGGCGGCCGGCAGCAGATAGGTTTCAAAGTAGTCTGAGCAACTGTAACTACTGCCAAATAAGTCATCCCAACGACTGGCCAGTTCGTTGGGGAGACCTAAGTCCTTCGCGACTACGGCACAGAACCATTGCAAAAACCGATCTGGGTCTTGCAGGACTTGACAATCTAAGCCCTGGAGGTTAACAACGGAGGTACGCAGGCCGCGATCGCGGGCATGACTCAGGGTTTGCGCCATCAATGAGGTTTTGCCAAATTGACGGGGTGCTTTGATGCGAATTAGCGCTCCAGGTTTGAGGATTTCTTGGGCGCAACGTTGCTCGATCTTGGCGCGGTAAATGTAAAAGGGTGAGTCCACCGGTAATTGTCCTTTGAGCGGCGCTTGTTGTCGGGCCGCCAGGTCTGTTTCTGAGGCACTTTGTTGGCTTGGGTTAATCACATCATGATGGCCCATTTTTAGCTTAAATGCCTCAAAATAGGAGTCTAAGGTTTGCCAGTCAACGGGTTTCTGCCGACGACGGAGTTTGGTGAGGGTGTTAGAACTTAATCCGGTTCGTTCTCCGAGTTGTTCGAGGGTGTAGGGTTTTCCCTGGTTGTCCTGGATACATGATAAATGCTCAGCCGCCTGTAACCGCTGCCAGCCCTGGGAGCTAAGGATTAAACCACGTCTTCGTTTGTTGGGATGCGATCGTTCCACCATGATAAGTCCTCAAAGATGTCAGATTGGGCGCTGAAGGCTTGGGAGACCATCCTCAATCCTAACAAATATCACGGATCTTGAGTCTGTTATCTTGATTAAGATACGTTACGGCGATCGTCTTGATTGTGAATCCCTACCGTTAAGCTAATTCAATCATTGAATTAAATTAAAAGCCAAAAATCAAGACCTTTTTTGGCTACAGTTAGGGGTTAGATTGGGCTGTAATTCATCAGGCAAGGATGACAAAGTTCCAAGAAAAAGACCTTAAGTTACTCTCTTAAATTGCTATTTTCACTTTATTTTTTGATTGAAACTGTTTATACTAACGATTAGTATCGTTTTTGAGTAATCATAATGATTCACTCAAACCCCTAGCCCAAACTTGATCGCTCAGAGTTGATGCTGTCGAGGTCTATCCTCTATATGCCAAATGTGGGACGTTTTTAAGCAACTGATTCAAAGCATCTTTTCTCCTAGTCAGAGCTATATGCCTCATGGTCATTGTTACCTCTGGCAAACCCCCCTAGTGGGTCTCCATGTCACCAGTGATGCCCTGATTGCCTTAGCTTACTTCTCGATTCCCATCCTCTTGATGTACTTCGTAGCCCAGCGTCGAGACGTGCCTTTCCTGGGCGTGTTTTACCTGTTTGGCGCGTTTATTGTCCTCTGCGGTGTTGGACATCTACTCGAGATCTGGACTCTCTGGCATCCGGCCTATTGGCTGTCAGGGGTCGAACAGGCGCTCACCGCCGTAGTATCTTGCTATACGGCCCTATCTATGGTGACGCTGCTGCCTCAGTTTCTGGCCCTGAAAAGTCCTCAAGAATTGGAAATGCTCAATTCAGTGTTGCAAGCCGAAGTTGAACGTCGGCGGGAGATCGAAGAAGAACTGCGACAGGCAAATCAATGCTTAGAAGCGCGAGTTGAGGCCCGCACCGCCGAACTCGCAGCCAGTCAGGCCCAATTGCAAGAGGCCCAACGTATTGCCCATGTTGGCAGTATTGACTACGACCCTAACAGCGGTGAGATTCACGCCTCTGAGGAGATTCGGCGCATCTATCGCCTAGAGGATCATGGCGATCGCCCCTTGAGTCTCAAAGACTTCCTCAAAACCATCCATCCGAGCGATCGCGCCGCCTGGTGGCAGGCCCAACAGCGATTACTCAAAAGTGGTGAATCCCTACATTTGGAACATCGCCTCGCCTTCCCTGATGGGGAAATTCGCTATTTAGACATCAAAGGGGAAGCCGAACGCAACTCCTCAGGAGAGGTGGTCAAACTCTATGGGGTGGCGATCGATATTACGGAACAAAAACTGGCGAAACACCGGTTAGAACGACAAATGCAACGCATCCACCTCGTAGCCAAAACCTTGGAACGAGTCTGGTCTTCGCTAAATCTTGAGGAGGTCATGCAAGTCATTGTCGATGAGGTTCGTCAGTTCCTCAACATCGAGCGAGTTGTGATTTACCGCTTTCAACCGGACTGGAGTGGCGATGTCATGGTTGAGTCCGTGTCAGACCCCAATTTAGCTATCCTCGGGCGACATTTCGAGGATAACTGTTTCCGTCATGACTATGTCCACCAGTACCGACGGGGACGCATCCGAGGTATTGAGGACGTGGCCAGCAGTAGCCTCCCGGACTGTCATAAGGCGTTGCTTAAAGATGTTCAGGTCAAAGCCAATTTAGTTTTACCGCTGCTGTGGCATCCTCGCTCGTTTGACGATGAACCGGAACTGTGGGGCCTATTGATTGCTCATTCGTGTCAGCAGACGCGGCCCTGGCCCGAGTCGGAAGTAGAGGTGTTGCAACAACTGACGGTGCAACTCGGTATCGCCTTGCGCCAGCATAATCTGATTACATCTCTCAAAAGCGAATTACACGAACGTAGTCAGATTGAAGCGGCGTTGCGGGATTCCGAAGCCGCCGAACGCCAAAAAGCTGACACCCTCCATCAAACTCTGCAAACCCTACAACAAACTCAGGCAAAACTCGTGCAATCAGAAAAAATGGCATCGTTAGGACAAATGGTTGGGGGTTTGGCCCATGAGATTAATAATCCCATCAGCTTCATTTACGGCAATATCAACCATGCTCGTGAGTATAGTGAGCAGTTGTTGGAGTTGATTTATCTCTATCAGACCTATTACCCGGAAACCCATGAGGCGATCGCCGATCTCCTAGAAGCTGTAGATTTGGATTTTGTCCGGGAAGATTTCCCGCAACTACTCGATTCTATGAGGACCGGGGCCGATCGCATTCGGGATATTATCCTCTCCCTGCGCAATTTCTCACGTTTAGATGAGTCGGAGGGGAAAGTCGCCGATATTAACGCCAGTGTCGAGAGTACCCTAACCATGATTCAGGCTCGTCTGTCTCAAGCCGCGTCGCGATCGTCGATTGAGGTGGTTAAACAGTTGGGAAATATCCCCCCCATTGCCTGTTATCCTGGACAACTGAATCAGGCTCTATTTAATATCCTCAATAACGCCATTGATACCTTAGAGGAACGACTGAAACAGGACAAAACCTTTAAGCCAGAATTACAGGTAATAACGGAGTTGTTGGCATCAGAAATGGCGCAGAATGGGGCGATCGTGCAGATTCAAATTACCGATAATGGTCTGGGAATCCCCAAGGATTTTATTGACCGAGTCTTTGACCCCTTCTTTACTACAAAACCCATTGGCAAAGGAACGGGTTTAGGCTTATCGAATGCCTATCAAATCATTGTTGACCAACATCAAGGAGCCTTTTACTGCCAACCTCATTCCCCTTCAGGAACCCGGTTTATCATCGAATTACCCGCCGGTTAATTCGGTTTGACTTCGCAGACATTCCCGCAAGTTCGAGACCAATTACAACCGTCAATACTTAAAAAATAACTAGGGGCGAACCGCAAGTGGCGCGCCCTCCTCTGGTCGCCCTCTATCATCAGTTAACGTAAATCAAACGACGTTAAAAAGCGTTGAGCATTATCCGGCCAATTCCCAGAATTACGGGGTTGAGACGTGACCATGAGTTGATAAAGTCGGTCATTCACAAGATAGAAATGAGCATAGCCAGACGCGCCATCGGGGGTCGTATACTCTACCATTAACCCAGGATAGCCCTGTAAGCGACGGGATTGCGTCACCACATCCCGCGCCTCGATTCCACCGAGAAACCCCTCTTTCACCGCCTGAAGAAACTCTGAGGGTTCACCGATGCGGCTAATAAATTCTTGAGGATAATCGGCATAACTAATCAGATAATCCGCCGAGGTATCCTCAGACGCAAAGGCATATAAGGGCATTGACTCCCCCAGTAAATCAACCATCTGCTGCATCTGTTCGGGGGGTTTGGGTAACATGACCTCAAACCGTCCTTCTGTCGATTGAAATCTTCGCCAGGCGGGTGACGCTTGGACAAGTACATCAGATGTTGGAGATGACCCTTGAACCTGTTGAACTAGACTCGGAGAAAGGCTCACGAGTAGGGTACAAAATGAGAGCAGTAAAAGCCGATTGGCGTTCATGGACTTGGGAGAGTTGGGTTAAGACAACGGTGGACTACCCGATAGGGAAAGGAGCCGTCCGACCTTGCTTTTATTCTAATTTAGATAAACGGACTGTGCGGGCGGCGGGTGTCAAGGTTTGTAACTTGCGTAGGAGTTCCTCGGTGACGGCTCGGAAGGCCTTGGAGCCAGCGGAGTTGGGATCACTGAGGACAACGGGTTTGAAGCTATCGACGGCCCGCGAGACGCTCACATCCATGGGAATAGAGGTTTTAAAGATTTGAGCTTCGTTAAACTCCTGACGAACTCGCTTCATCACTTGTTTGTAGTAGCGTCCGGCCAAGATACTGCGAGACATGGTAAAGACAATACCAATCAGTTGGGTTTGGACTTTTTTCTCGATTTGATGAATTTCAATCAGCTTTTTGACCTGACGTTCGAGAAGCTGCATTCCAATGTAGGAGAGCGGTTCTGGCTTGGCGGGAATCAGGTAGAAGTCGCTACAGACGAGACTGCTGCGGGTGACGAGGTTGTAACTCGGGGCGCAGTCGAGGAGGATGAAGTCATAGTCATCGACGATGGGTTTGAGAATGCCACGCATTAGGGAATCTTCAAAGGTATTCCAAACGCCCTCGAAGTTCCGTTCTGGGTTACGAATGGCTTTGCGATAGAGGACTTCGGAGACGAGGAAGTCGTTATAGAGGTCGATGTCTCCGGGAAGGACATCAATTCCTTGTAGGTTCCCACCGTAGGGACGAATGATGTCCCGAACTGGACTTTGGGCGAGGTCGCCGGTGATGGCTTTTTGTAGGAGATGTTTGAGGGTTCCTTTGTCTTTGCGGATTTTGGCGAAATCCGTGGGAGACATTAGGGACAAGGTAGCACTGACTTGGGGATCGAGATCCACGACCAGCACGCGTTGGCGGTGTTCTTTGGCTAGAC
>CAZXWM010000027.1:0-19848 GCA_964644215.1 uncultured Phormidium sp. | reverse complement strand
AAGCTGATGACTCATCTGGGACTATTACGAGAGTTGGAACTGGCTGAAGGACATAAGCATTATGAAATCAATCAGCCCTATCCCCATCATCACCATCATTTGGTCTGTGTCAAATGCAATAAAACCATTGAGTTTAAAAGTGATTCTGTCTTAAAAATTGGCGTCAAAACAACCAATAAAGAAGGATTCCATCTCTTAGACTGTCAACTGACCATTCATGGCGTCTGTTTAGAAGCCATGAAACGGGGTTGGCCGTCAGGGATTCCTGAAGATTGGCTCTGTCCCAAAGCCATGAGTTAGGTGATGTTAACAATCTTGCTCAAAACCCCTGGTTTTTCTAGGAAAACCAGGGGTTTGGCGTCTCTAGCCAGAACTAACGGCTGTCGGAGTTGAAGACGGTACGATTGATTCGGGTGAGTTTCTTGACATTCCCGAAAATTGCGAGCATCTTGGGAAAGAACACTTAGATGTCTCAGCAATGGTTAAGAGTGAACAGCTTGATCAACCGACTCCATCTCCTCCATCGCCACAAAAATTGTTAGAACTTGACCTTTTGAGAGTCCTGGCCATTGCCTTGGTTCTCTACTGCCACTCTACTGCTTATTTGGGTTGGTCGCCTCATGTCAATGAACTGATGAAGTATCCCGGACCCATTGGGGTGGGTCTATTTCTCTGTCTGTCAGGATTTCTTTGTCAACGCTCTCAAAACAAAACTAAGTTCAATCGGACAAGATGGGAGGTTTTTCAAAAAAGATTGATTCGAATTTTCCCCCTTTACTGGTTAGCTCTTTTTACGTTTATCGTAATCTTTCATGTTCTGTCAATTTTTCATAATTTGAACTTTTCTCCATTACCGGCCACAACTTTAGCTCACTTTCTCGGCCTACAGCTATTTTTCAGAAGTCGTTATATTTCCCATATACCAACCCTATGGTACATTGGGGCGCTAGTTACCTACTATGGCTTTTTTATTCTAACAAGCCGCTTCAGATTTAAGAAATTCTTGATTCTAAATGTATCATTGTTTGCCCTGGCAATTCTACTAAAAATAGTCCTCAAACACCAATCAATACACATCATCGAGAGTCGGCTAATCATGAATTACCCAATTTTTCTAGCGGGTGTCATTGCCGGAAAATTGGATAGAAATCTTTTGTATTTAAAACGCCACGCTATGAGATTTACCCTGGTTTTAGGTCTGGTTGCTTTTTCGCTTTTTAGGGTTATTGATAGCCAGAGTGTAAGTCGTCCTCATACTTTCTTAATTGGTTGGGGAGATCTTAGATTTTATTCCTATATTTTTCTCTGGGCATTATTTTTTATCAACTTGGGAATCCTCGTGACTCCATTTGTACTCAAATTGTCTAAACAAGTTGAGTACCTTTCTAAAATTAGTTATGCCATCTACCTATTTCATCGACCGATTTATGCCCTAATCTATGGGTTAATCTTGAGCCTCAACTTAGGCTCAACAGCAATCCGAACCCTTGTGTTTCCCATCGCCACCCTTCTCGTACTACTTGCCTCACATTACATCACAAATTTCGATATTAAGGTTCTCAAACCCAAAGCCACCCAGATGATGAGCAAACTCTTCCCTAAAACAGCCACGAGAGGTTAAACAAATTACCGTAGCTAGGAGATGTATAGCCGCCGCTAAGTCTGACGACGCTCCTTTTAAACACAACGCTCTATCTGAAACTATGGTAATCTCAAAACCCTTTAAGCCAACGCTCTTTTTAATTATTGTCTTTTTAATCTACTTCTTACCTCGAGTCTTTTTCTCCCAGGTTCCCATTAATGTTGATGAAAACCTTTGGTTTTTTCGAGGAAGTGGGTTTGTCGCTCAAGTGTTGTCGGGGGATTTTTCTAAGTTTCAAGATACCTATTATCAACATCATCCCGGAGTACCAACGATGTGGGTTGATGGCTTTGGCATCACCTTAGGCTGTATGGTTGAGCATTGGTTTCCTCCTCGTCTAACCCTTGATCCAGAGTCAGTCAAAAGTTGTATTTACCTGTTGAGAGAGCAAAATTTTGTCCCCATTGAATCCTATGTTCTCACTCGTGTTATTCAAGGGGTGATCACCTCAGCTTTGATGACTTTATCATCTTGGTTGGTGGTTCGGTTAGTCAACCTGAAAGTTGCGATAATTTGGATTGCTATTTTAGCTCTAGAACCCTTTTTTCTGGCATATCAACGCTTATTAATTACTGATTCGTTGCAATGCGGGTTTAGTTTAGTCAGTGTTTTAGCTTTGTTTCTCCATTGGCGATTGGCTTCGGGAAACTCCTATTTGATTCTCTCAGGTGTAGCGATGGGGATGGCGATCGCCACGAAAACTACAACACTCCTGCTATTTCCTGGCTTAATGGCGATCGCGGTCTTAACGGAACTAAATTATTTTCAGCCAATCTTCCCCAAAAAAGGCATCGCTGAACAAGCCAAAGACATTGGGATTTGGACGCTCTGTCTCGTGGCGACCTTTATTCTAATTTGGCCAGCAATGTGGGTTGCACCCTGGCAAACGATGAGTAGTTTGGTGGGGGACTTACGCCAAGAAACTCAACGAGGAGTTCTCTTCTTTTTGGGGCGATCGCGGGATCGGATCAATGCCTTATTTTATCCTATCGTCATCCTCTATCGCTTCTCGCCGCTACTCCTACTGGGTAGCATTATCTCTATTTTGCTGTCCACTGTATCCGCTTGGCGACCCCAGATTATTTATCAAAAATACTTGGTTGCCAATTTCATCTTAATTCTCTCATTTCTCTGGATAGTCTCACTCCCTGGAAACAAAGTTGATCGCTATATTTTGCCCATCGTTCCTTTCCTCGCGATCAACGCTGCGATCGCCAGCTTCATTGTCCTCAAACGACTTCAGCAATATCTAACTCATCGCCACCCCCGAATTATATCTAAGATACCTCAAAAATATGGCTTGAATTTTAATGGCTTAATCCTAGTTTTATTGATGATTCAAATTGTTACGATCTACCCATTTTTCCCTTATTATATTAGTTACCATAACCCCTTGCTTGGAGGTACAAAAACAGCTAAATTATTTATAATGATTGGCAATGGTGAAGGATTAGATCTTGCAGGAAAGTGGCTAAACCGTCAAGCTAATCCCGAAGAGTTAGTGGTTGCAAGTCGTTACCGATCCGCATTAGCCCCTTATGTTAAGGGCGAAGTTTTAGCAGTTTCTAGCTATTTTGAAAGCCCTTTGACTGAGCGTTGGTTACGGAGTGCTAATTTTTTGATATTTTATATCAATCAAATTCAGCGACAGATTCCCAGCTCAGAAGTCATTGATTATTTTACACGTCAAGATCCTGTACATATTGTGCAACTCAATAGTGTTGACTATGCCTCGATTTACCTAGGGGCAATTGCTCGACCTGAAGAGATGCAAACACTCAACTCAACGATGGAATCCATTAACAATGATGAGCTACGGTTGCGAGGTTACACATTAGCTTCTGACGACCTCAAGCCAGGAGAATCTCTCGAACTGACTCTTTATTGGGACATCCTTCAATCAATTCCTTCTCAGGGTCATTTTACTCTCAGTATTCAACAAGAGAACCGAGTGCTTATGGCGATTCCCCGTACAATTCTTCAAGGATTTTTAGGGGACGATCCCATCGAAGCGGGCAAAACCATTCGCGATCACCAATCCCTATCCTTGCCAGTGACATTACCTCCAGGAGAGTATCAGATTGGCTTGAGCCTACCCGCCTCAGCTTCAGAAGCAGAGAATTTTCTAGATATTCGCGAAAACACACCGAAGATCATTGGGCTGTTTCAAATGATACCATCTGAAGATTGATTTAGCTGATACAGCGAAGGAATGCTGTTGGGGCGATCGCAACACCCGAAATCACGCCCAAAGTCCATAACACCGTAATCCTAGATTTCTGGGTTGAGATATCATCACCTGAGGCTAATCCGTACGCCAGAGAGGGATAAAACTCCCAATCCTCAGAAGATTTGGTAGAGTGAACTCCAATTCAGATTTACTTGCAAGATGCGAGACATCCCAAATATGAGACAACGTTGGTTACTTTTTATCCTCCTACTGGCGTTACCCACAGCGGCGATCGCCCAGGAAGCCGCCCAAGGAGCCAGTAATGGCCCGCAGAACATTCTAGTCCGAATCGATAGTATCTTTAGCGGTCTCGTCGAGTCCATGGCCCAGGTGCTTTTCTTTAGCATTGGCGGCATCCCTCTGATTGTACTTTGGCTCATTGGCGGCGCGATTTTCTTCACCCTGCGGCTGAAATTTATCAACTTTCGTGCCTTTAAACATGCCATTTATGTAGTGGCCGGTCATTATGACAACCCCGACGAAGATGGTGAACTCACCCACTTTCAAGCCCTATCTGCCGCTCTCTCGGCCACGGTGGGCCTTGGCAATATTGCCGGAGTTGCCATCGCCGTCCAGACTGGGGGACCCGGTGCCGTATTTTGGATGACCCTGGCGGGACTCTTCGGCATGACCAGTAAATTTGTCGAATGCACCCTCGCTCAAAAATACCGAACCCTAGCGGCCGATGGTCGTGTCTCGGGCGGCCCCATGTATTACCTCTCCCGAGGCTTAGCTCAACGAGGCTTACGACCCCTCGGGCAAGGGTTAGCCGTCCTCTTTTCCATTCTCTGCATTGGCGGCTCCCTAGGCGGAGGAAATATGTTTCAGGCCAACCAGTCCTTCTCAGCCGTGTCTGATATTGTCCCCATCTCTGACTGGGCCTATGGTCTGATTCTGGCCGTTCTAGTGGGCCTAGTTATTATTGGCGGCATTCGTCGCATTGGTTCAGTAGCTGCTGCCATTGTCCCTTCGATGTGTTTAGTGTACGTCCTGGCAGCCCTGTGGATTATTCTGACGAATATCACCGAGGTTCCCAGTGCCTTTGCCACCATTATTTCCGGAGCCTTCACCCCCGAAGCCATTGAAGGGGGCTTTATTGGCGTTCTCATTCAAGGGATACGCCGGGCCGTCTTTTCCAACGAGGCTGGCATTGGTTCAGCGGCGATCGCCCATGCGGCGGCCCGCACCGAAGAACCGGTACGAGAAGGGATTGTGGCGCTACTCGAACCCTTCATCGATACGGTGGTGGTCTGTAATATGACAGCCCTAGTGGTGGTGATTACCGGAGTTTACCAAGATCTCGATCGCACCGGCGTTGACCTGACAGCGGCAGCCTTTGGCACCGTCATTGGCTGGTTTCCCATACTGCTCTCCCTAGCCGTATTTCTCTTTGCCTTCTCGACCATGATTTCCTGGAGTTACTATGGTGAGCGGGCCTGGACTTATCTATTCGGAGACCAACAAACCCAAATCTACCGCGTCATTTTTGTGCTTTGCGTCTTTGTTGGGGCCGTGGTCAATCTCGGCTCAGTCTTGGATTTCAGCGATATGATGCTCTTGACGATGGCCTTTCCCAATATGTTGGGAGGGTTTATTCTCTCCAATGAAGTCGCCGCCGATTTGCGCAACTATTGGGATCGTCTTGAACGAGGAGTGATGCCAATTTATAAATGAGACATTAACTACAGCGGTTGAGGGGAAGTTCCAAAGAAATCACTGTTCCTTGCTGAGCGGCTGACTCACACAGCAGGCTTCCCTGATGCTTCTCCACAATAATTTGATAGGTCGTCGAGAGTCCCAGCCCCGTCCCTTTCCCCACCGGTTTGGTTGTAAAGAAGGGGTCAAAGATGCGCGATCGCACCGACTCAGACATCCCCGGACCATTATCAATGAAGCTAATCCGCACGCGATCGTCGAGTCGTCGAGTTTGCACCGTCAAGCGAGGCTGATAGTCCAACTCACCCGGAGAGTCTTCCTGTTCCCGCAAGGCATCGATAGCGTTACTAATCACATTCGCGAAGGCCTGATTCACCTGGCCCGGAAAACAAGCCACCTTCGCTAAATCCGCATCAAACTCACGAATCACCTCAATCTCTCGCTGCCGGCCATCACCGTTTAAGCGGTGTGCCAATACCCGCAAGGTGCTGTTTAGAGCTTGATGAAGATCGACATCCTTATATTTAGCCTCATTGAGTCCCGAGAAATGGCGCAAGGACTGGACAATAGCTTGAATCCGCTCCGTTCCTTGATTCATCGAGGCCAAAAGTTTAGGCATATCCGTGACCATGAAATCCAGGTCAATCTCTTCAATCTCTGCCTCAATTTCTGGATTGGGATTCGGATAATGCTTTTGATAACAGCGAATTAGGCGTAATAAATCTTGTACATAATGACTGGCGTGTTCGAGGTTGCCATGAATAAACCCCACCGGGTTATTGATTTCATGAGCCACCCCAGCCACCAACTGCCCTAACCCAGACATTTTTTCGGTGTGAATCAGTTGCGCCTGGGTATTCTGCAACTCCCGCAACGTCTGTTCAAGTTGACTGGCTTGTTGCGTCAGTCGTTGTTCAGACTGGCGTAGGGCTTCTTCGGTTTGGCGACGAATTTGGACTTCTTCCTGTAGACGGCCATTGGCTGCTTGTAACT
Source organism: uncultured Phormidium sp. (assembly GCA_964644215.1). Classification (GTDB taxonomy): domain Bacteria; phylum Cyanobacteriota; class Cyanobacteriia; order Cyanobacteriales; family Geitlerinemataceae; genus Sodalinema. The sequence goes on along the minus strand of CAZXWM010000027.1, from coordinate 13,327 downwards.
CCGCTGTGCGTTCAGCGACGCGCTTTTCGAGGTTGTCATAGGCTTGTTTTAGGGCTTCTTCTTCCCGTTTGCGATCGGTGACATCTCGGGTAATCGTGGCATAGCCGAGGAGTTGCCCCTGTTCATCCCGCAGAGCCGATATGGTCACATTGGCCCAGAAACTAGAGCCATCTTTACGCATCCGCCAATTCTCGAACTCCACCCGGCCCGAGGTGGCGGCGATGGTTAACACCTTTTCCGGGAGATGCTGTTGATAACTGTCGCGAGTAAAAAAGATGCTGCTCGATTGACCGATAATCTCATGAGCTTCCCAGCCATTTATCCGTTCTGCCCCTGAATTCCAGCTAATGACCCGTCCATGACGGTCTAACATATAGATGGCGTGATCTTTGACCCCATCGACGAGAAGGCGGAAGTGTTCTTCAGGGCTATTAAATTTTTGCACCGATAGATTAGGGCTAATGCTACAACCGGGACGTTCCCCTAAATCCGAGACTTGGGTGTAGATCAGGTTATTTTGAGCATCATAATTGGTTTGCCAAGACAGCCAGCGATATTTGCCATTACGACAACGCAGACGGTTCTTAAAGATCACCTTCTCTTGGCCGACAATGACTAAATTATGGATATGGGACAGAGTTTTCTGAAGATCGTCACGATGAATCCAATCAATCCAAGGCCGGGACTTCAACTCTTGGTTACTATGACCGAGGACTGATTCCCAGGCCGGAGAAAGATGTTTAAAATGACTGTCAGCGCCAATCACTCCCAAGAGATCGGGGGATAACTCAAAAAATTTATTGAGATTGATCCGGGGGGGAGAGAGTTTGCGTGACATAGACAACGGTGATGATGGAGTTTTAAGCCGATGCTCGGATCTCCCCTGATACTCGATCCCTGCAATGTTGACAAACTCATCCATTTGTAAAGATATTATAAGTTAAACTATTTTTTTATTACGCTCCATCTTAACTCAAGTTGCAAATTTTGGGGACAAGTTACCCAAGTTTAAAGGGTATCAATCTATCTGATCAGATTCTTAAGTTAAGTAAATTCGTCGTGATCCCGTGAGAATTATGGGTTCGAGGGATAATCGGTCTTGAGAGGGGGGTTCAGTGGACGTTGAGAGTCCAGGTGTTCAATAAACTGGCGTGCGGTTCGTCCTGAGCGTCCATTATGACGAGTTGCCCATTGTAGGGCTTGGGCATCCAAGTCTTCGAGGGAGAGATTTAGCTGTCGTTGTCCGGCAAGATGACGGACGATGTGTAGATAACGAGCCTGATCAGCGGCGTCAAAGGTGAGAGTTAAGCCAAAGCGATCGCTGAAGGAGAGTTTTTCTTCGACGGTATCCCAGGAGTGAATTTCGCTGGCGGCACTGGGGCGGGGGCGATCGCCAAAAAACTCACGAATCAGATGACGGCGATTTGAGGTGGCATAGACGACCACATTTTGCGCTCGAGCGGTGACACTTCCCTCTAAAACGACTTTTAAGGCTTTAAAAGCTTCATCATCGTCCTCAAAGGATAAGTCATCAACAAAGAGAATAAATTTTTGCGGTAAGCCTCGTAAGGCTTCGATAATTTGCGGCAAATCATGAAGCTGAGATTTTATAAGTTCAAGCAAGCGTAAGCCGCGATCGCCATACTCATTCACCAAAGCTTTCACCAAAGAGGATTTCCCCGTTCCCCGACTCCCATAAAGCAAGACATGGAGTGCTAGATTCCCGTCGAGTAGCACTTGGGTATTTTCCACTAGCGTTGCTTTCTGAGACTCATAGCCGGCTAAATCCTGCAACTGCACCGGATCAGGAACCGCAACCCCCTGTAACCGTGACTGACGCCAACGCAACACATGATATTGAGCCAGAGTTCCGGCACCGCGTTGTTGATGAAACGCCGCTAACTGGGGCAGGGCCTCAGTCCAGACCTCTCCAAATTGTACGGGATGTTCACCGATGCGATCGCGAATCGCCACCAAAGCACTCTCAGATTTAGTCACCTGACGCACCCATTGACTCAAGGTAGGGCCGCCACAGGTGGCTAAATGTTGCAACGCCGCTAAATCGTCTTGGGCCGCCTGGACTAACGTAGCATCGAGGTCACTCAAAGGATAGGATTGAGCCTGACGGGTAAAAGGATTGTCATCGTAGAGCAATCGTTGAATCAAATAATCTTGCCAACTCTGTCCCTGAGCCATCAAGGCCCGAAACCAACGGGCATAGGCATACACACAAGCGCTGGGTTTATCGTGACGATAGAGAGTTTCGAGTAGCTGGACAAACGCTTCCCCCGCTTCAGCCATCAAAACCTCTTGATAGAGCAGCAGTGAGGCCGCTTGGTGTTGAAGAAAACGAACTGAATTAGGGTTCATAGATCAATCAGGGAAGGGATTTGAACGTCGGTTTGAAGGGAGGGACGGAACCTCAGCCGATTGACCCAGCCGAGGATTCACTTCTGAGTCTACCGGAGCGCGGCAACGGAGAAAAGTTGTAAAAATAAGGGCCGATGACGGGTTAAACTTCCCAAGATTGACCCGAGGGCTTTATTATGGAGATTAAATTGAACAAAAATAGCGACATTAAAGCTAAAGTTCGACCTCCATCAAGTCGTCTGAGGGAGATGGACTCCTAGACGCGAGACTCGGGACATCGGCTGTTCGTTACCTTATGATTCCTCGGCAACTGACGCTTCACAACTTTTTTAGCTACCACTGGGCCAGTTTGGATTTTAGTGGGTTGCATACCGCTTGTATTTGCGGAGAAAATGGGGCTGGAAAGTCCTCGCTGCTAGAGGCCATTTCTTGGGTGGTTTGGGGTAAGTCCCGCGCCAGCTCAGAGGATGATATTATCCGCATCGGCGAGACGGAGGCCTGGGTGGATTTTGTCTTTCAATGTCAAGAGCAGATTTTTCGGATTAAGCGATCGCACCGTCGGGGACAGTCGAGTTCCTTGGAGTTTCAGATTGAGACAGCTCAAGGGTTTCGCTCTATCACCGCGAAAGGACTGCGGGCGACGCAGCAACAGATTATTGAGCAGCTTAAACTCGATTATGAGACCTTTCTGAGTTCTGCCTATCTGCGTCAGGGTCGGGCGGATGAGTTTATGGTGAAAAAGCCGGCTCAGCGTAAACAAGTCTTGGTGGATTTGCTGAAGTTAGATCATTATGATCAACTGTCCGCTCAAGCCAAGGAGATTGCGAGTCAGGCCAAGGCCGAAAGTAAACTGTTGCAAGAGTCTGTTGAGCGTTTAGAGGAGACGTTGGCCGCCTCGGCTGACTTGGGGGCGCAACTGAAGGCAACCGAGGCCGAAGTCGAACGGCTCCAGGGGCAACAACAGCAGACAACACAACGGTTGCACGATCGCCAACAGCAGCAAGCACAGCGACAGCGTTGGCAGCAACAGTTAGACTGGGCGGCGGCGAGTGGTGAGCGTCTCCAGGGTGATTATGAGCGCGAACAGCAGCAACAGCGGCAGCTAAGGGAACAGCGATCGCAGCTGAGGGCAGTGTTAGAGCGGGCTAGAGAGATTGAGCAGGGCTATAAGGACTATCAGGCTCTACAGGCCCAAGAGCGCGCAGCAACGGAAACCTTTAGTCACTATCAAGATGCGAGTCAACGACAAACCCAATTGCGTCAAAACCTCGATCGCCTGAAACTCGAGGCCCAGCAGCAACAGCATCAGAACCAGGCCCAACTTCAGGCCTGCGATCGCCAACTGGCTGGGTTACAGCAGAGTTTAGAACGAGAAGCCGAGATTCAAGCCGGGTTAGGGCAACTGGCCCAGGCCAAAACCCATTTAGGTGAGTTGGAACATCGTCATAGTGAAGCGGCGCCGCTACGACAACGGCAACAACGCTTAGAAACCGAACGCGATCGCGCCCGAGCGCAACTTGAGGCCCGACTTGAGCAGCAACAGCAACGACAACAGCAGCTCGAACAACGTCAGGCGGAGCGGCCCGAACTTGAACAGGCCCTGGCGGCGGTGAGTGAGCAAATCGCCGCCTTAGACAAACTCCGGGTGTACCACAAACGCGTTAAGGAGAAAGGCCTCGAACGTCGTAGTTTCCTCGATGGCCTTCATGGGAGTCAACAGGAGTACCAACGACGTTTAGAGGAGATGGAGCAGAAACGCTCGCTGTTGCAGGGTCCTGATGCGGCTTGTCCCCTGTGCGATCGCCCCCTCGATGAGCATCATTGGCAGTTAGTAGCCGACAAACATGAGCAGCAGCATCAGGAACTACGCCATCAACACTGGTTGATTCAGGAGCAGATTGCAATTTCCGAACGAGAAATTCAGGTGTTGCGTCAGGAATATCGCCAACTTGAGCAGCAACTGACGGATTATGATCGCCTACGGGAAGAACGGGGACAACGACAGGCGCAACTGATGGCTACTCAGGAGGAGTGGGAACGGTTGCAAGAGGTGCGAGCGGATTGTCAGGAACTGGCGGTGGCCCTGGCTCAGGGAGATTATGCTCAAGGCATCGCCCAGGAGTTGGCCAGTGTTGAACAGCAGTTGGCGCAGCTCAATTATGATGAGCGGGAGTTGGCTCTAGCTCGGGGAGCCGTGGAACGCTATCGTTGGGCGGATTTACAGAATGCTCAACTCGAGCAGGCCCGGCGACAGGTTCAGGTGTTACAGGAGCAACGGCCCGAGTTAGAAGCGGCGGTAGCGGCCGCTGAGCAGGCTCTACAGGAGTTAGAGAGTGAATCGGAAATAGCCCGAGAGTTGCGGGATTTGCAACATTATCTTCAGAAACTCAATTATGATGTTCAGGCTCATCGTCAGGTACGGCAACAACTCGATGCGGCCGAGGAGTGGCGATCGCAATGGCAAGATCTCAATAACGCTCAGCAGGCCCTGCCTCAGGTTGAGGCCCAGTTAGAGGCGTTGAATGCTCGCCTAGAGGGACGTTCTAGGGAGTTACAGCAATGGCGCGAACAGATGGAAGCCGCTGAGGCTTCGCTGCGGGACTGTCCCGATTGTGCCGAGGAAATTACTGAGATTCAGGCTGAGTTGCAACAGCGGCGATCGCACCTGAATCAACAGTTAGCGACGTTGGGGCGACTGCAACAACAACAGCAACATCGTCAGACGCAACAGGCTCAGTTAGCACAACAGCGGCAACAGTTGGCCAACAGCACACGACAGCATCGGGTGTATCAGGAGTTGACTCAGGCCTTTGGCAAGAATGGTATTCAGGCCCTAACCATTGAGACGGTGTTGCCTCAATTAGAAGCCGAAGCCAATCAGTTTCTAGCACGGCTGAGTGCGAATCAGCTTCATGTGCAGTTTGTGACGCAACGAGCTTCGAAAGGTAGCAAGAAAACTCGCAAGCTCATTGATACTCTTGATATTTACATTGCTGATGCGCGGGGAACTCGCGCCTATGAAACCTATTCTGGGGGGGAGGCCTTTCGTATTAACTTCGCGATTCGCTTGGCTCTGGCAAAACTACTAGCTCAGCGTTCGGGGGCGGCGTTGCAATTGTTGGTGATTGATGAGGGGTTTGGCACTCAAGATGAGCGCGGCTGTGAACGGTTAGTCTCTGCTATTGAGGCGATCGCTCCAGATTTTGCTTGTATTCTGGCTGTGACTCATATTCCTCATCTCAAGGAGGCGTTTCAAACCCATGTGGAGGTGGTCAAAACGGATTTCGGGTCTCAGGTTTGTGTTTCTCATTAGACTCGACGGCGATAGACTCGACGGCGAGAAGACAGGCCCTGATTCCCATGAATCCATTACCATGCCCCCAGATTTTTGGCAAAAATCCCTAAAAAGTTGTCGGTTGGGTCTGCCATGGGGGAAGGGTCAGTGATATGATGGGACTGAATTCTTATCGCGAAAGGGCAGCAAGATTATGAGTCAAGCACCTGTGTCTCCGGTGGTGCTGGTGATTCTAGATGGCTGGGGATATCGAGAAGAAAACAGCAATAACTCCATTGCCGCAGCCGATACGCCCGTGATGGATAGCCTGTGGAATGCCTACCCCCGTACCACGATCCGCACATCTGGAAAGGATGTGGGGCTGCCCATCGGACAAATGGGAAATTCTGAGGTGGGACATTTGAATCTGGGATCGGGACGGGTGGTTCCCCAGGAACTGGTGCGAATTTCTGATGCGATCGAAGATGGTTCGATTCGTGAGAACCCCGCTATCCAAAAGGTTTGCCAAGCCACCCGAGAGTCTGGGGGGAAGCTTCACCTGATTGGGTTATGTTCTGACGGTGGGGTTCACTCTCATATCGACCATTTATTAGGATTGATCAGTCTCGCTAAGGCTGAAAATATCGACGAGGTGTGTATCCACGCGATTACCGATGGTCGGGATACGAATCCTCACTCGGGAAGCGCCTTTATTCGCAAAATCCAAGGGCATCTCGATGAGGTGGGAGTTGGAAAGATTGTCACCGTCAGTGGCCGCTACTATGCTATGGATCGGGATCATCGCTGGGATCGGGTGGAGAAAGCCTATCGAGTGATGACGGACAATCGCACCCAGGTGGATCAGTCGGTGGGAGAGGTGATCGAAGCGGCCTATGCTGAGGAGATTACCGATGAGTTTATTTTGCCGACTCGCGTGGCCGATGGGGCGATCGAAGCCAACGATAGTGTGATTTTCTATAACTTCCGACCCGATCGCGCTCGGGAACTGACTCAGGCCCTCGTAGATGAACACTTTGAGGCCTTTGAGTGTGAGTATGTGCCGCTCAATTTCCTTACCTTTACCCAATATGATCCCAGTTTCGAGGTTTTGGTGGCTTTCGAGCCGCAAAACTTGACCAACATTCTCGGGGAAGTAATTGCTGATCATGGCTTAAAACAGTTCCGCACAGCAGAAACGGAAAAATATGCTCATGTCACCTATTTCTTTAATGGTGGTCGGGAAACGCCCTTTGAGGGAGAAGATCGCCATTTGATTAATTCGCCAATGGTGGCAACTTACGATCGCGCTCCGGCTATGTCGGCCCAAGAGGTGACGGATGTGGCGGTCGAGGCGATCGCACAACGGGTTTATTCGTTGGTGGTGATTAATTACGCCAACCCGGATATGGTGGGCCATACGGGAATGATGGATGCTTCAGTCGAGGCCATCACGGCGGTAGATCGCTGTTTGGGCCGTCTATTGGATAGTATTAGCAAGGTGGGAGGAACGGCCCTGATTACGGCCGATCACGGTAACGCTGAATATATGAAGGACGAAAAGGGAAATCCCTGGACGGCCCACACCACAAACCCGGTTCCCTTTATTTTCATCGAAGGGGAAGGGCTCAAGGTTCCTGGCTATGGCGGCGAGGTGGTTTTACGAGATGATGGTCGTTTGGCAGACATTGCCCCGACGATTCTTCAGATTCTTGGGCTACCGCAACCTCCGGAAATGACTGGACGCTCAATGCTGGTTCCGGCTAGTTATGAGGTGCATCCGAATCGAACTCCGATCGCGGTTCGGGTCTAATCTGCCTCGGCCTCTCACCGATGTTGGTGACTGTGTTTTTTGTGACTGTAGTTTTTGTGACCTTGATTTTTGTGACCTTATGACGACTGCAACGATTGTTCAATTGGTTTGGGTAATTTCAGCGGTGAGCCTGATTGTGGTGGTTCTTCTGCACTCTCCCAAAGGGGATGGGATTGGCGGGATTGGTGGCCAAGCCCAACTGTTTACCAGTGCTAAAAGTGCTGAGACGACCCTAAATCGCATTACCTGGACGCTGACCATTTTATTTATGGGCTGTACGGTAGTTTTGAGTGCGGGTTGGGTGTAGAGGGATTCGATGTTCTCGCGGGGTGCGAGGCCGGATCAGACAAGGGTGGATGGCTGCGGCGATCGCCCTTGTTTTGGCGATCGCCCTGGCCGCACCCCTAACCGCCAGGGAGGACAGGGACATCGGGCAGATTCGCCTTGAGGATGTCCCCTATCAGGCTCATCCTCTGCCGGACTCCTTGCTAGAGATTGCCTCTGAGGAGCATTATGGGGATCGGTTAGAGGAGACTGGGGTGGGAGCCTTGGTCTGGTCAGAATTTCCGGTTACGGTCTATCTTGATGAAAATGCCCTGGAACGTTGGCAAATCCAGATGATGTCTGTGGTTGAGCAGTGGGGAGACTATCTGCCCTTAGAACGGATTGAAGACTCGGAAAGGGCGGATATTGTGATTTGGCGGCGTCGTCCGCCACCGCGACGGGTGGGGGGCGATTTTCGCGCGGCGGCGGCCCGAGTCAGCTATGAACTCTATTTGCGGGATCAGCAGTTGGGCCATCGCTTTGAGATTCTCTTGAGTCCCACCCAGGGAACTGAAGCGGCTCAGGCGGCTCTACGTCATGAGTTGGGTCATGCTTTGGGAATTTGGGGCCATAGCGATCGCCCGACGGATGTGATGTATTATTCCCAAGTCCGTTATCCGCCGACGATTTCGCTCCGAGATCTAGCGACATTGCGGTATGTTTATGAACAGCCAACGCGCCTGGGTTGGCCGATGATACCCAATTCAGGGGGATGAACGACGGAAGACTCGTTTGAGACGGTGGGCGAAGACGCGCAGACTTTGTTTGAGGGTGGGGAGTCGTTGGATATAAACGAGGGTGCGGATGAGATGGCCCAGTCTACCGTTGAGGGTGATGCCGAAGCTGTGGACGACGCCGTTGTGGACTCCTAGGCTGAGCATTTCTCCGAGATGTTTATAACGAAAGGGTTTGAGTGGACGTTGGAAGATATAGGCTTTGAGGTTTTGGGCAACCTGGGGGGCTTGTTGATACACAACTTGGGCGGTTTTGGGGTAGGGGGTGGCGGCGGCATCTCCTAAGACGAAGACTTCGGGATAGCGGCTGAGTTGTAATTCGGGGGTGACCGGAAGTTGACCGCGATCGCACCCAGGGAGACGATGGATTAAGGGGTTGGCCTGAGTTCCTGCGGTCCAAATTACGAGATGGCTAGTTTCTTTAAAGGATTTCCCCTGTTGCGTCAGTTGTAGCTGAACGTCTCCTTGACGTTCAACCCCCTCGACGCTGGTGTTGAGGCTAACGCGGATACGACGTTGGTTAATGGCTCGCTGAGCAGCGTTGCGGGTTTGAGGGCTAAATTGTGGCAGTAGTTGGTTGCCGCGATGGATGAGATGGATTTGATGGCGATCGCCTAGGCGATCGGACAGTTTGCAGGCTAATTCCACGCCGCTGGCCCCGGCCCCGACGATGCTGATGTCTAGGGAGGGTTGATGTTGTAATCGTTGGAGTTCGCTGGTGAGTTTTTCAACATCGGCGAGGTTGCGGAAGCTTAAAACGTCGGGATGAGGGGGGATGATGCTCTCCATCCCCAGGGCGATGATGAGATAGGTGTAGTTCAGGGGGCCGCGATCGCGCAGTTGGATTTGACGAGCATTTAAGTCGATGGCTTGAATGCGATCGCAGTAAACGGTAATAGGCCAATTTCGCAGCAGTCGCAAGTAGGGAGGGGCGATTTCCCAGGCTTCGAGTTCTCCGCTGACGAGTTCGTAGAGCAGGGGGCTGAATTCAAAGCGATCGCCTTGGTCGATCAAGACAATTTCCCATTGCTGCAAGATCGAGATTTTGGCTAGGGCTAAGGCACTATACAGTCCTCCAAAACCACCGCCCAAGATGCAGATGCGTGGGTTGAGGGGGGAGTTGGGGAGACGGTTCATTTAGCGTAAGAAGAGAAAGGGCAACTCTGTTTAAGACCCCATTATAGGTTTTGTCGACAACCTGATTTTTGGAGACCTAAAAAAAATTGCGCAGCTTAGATGTTTGGCTTTGCGCGGCCCGCACCGGAGCCGCGAAGCCTTGCCCCGAATAGCTAGAAAATTTGGTGCTGTCTAACTATTGGCTTTAGACTTTATTTGTATGGTCTCATTGTAACCCCAAAAAATCGAAACTGTCAAGAGAATCTGCAAAAAAAAATCAGACGGTTCTCAACCTAGTATTATTCCATCAATTCACCGCTTTCTGAGAGGTCATGAAGTCGGCGATAGAGTCCAGCTTGAGATAAGAGATCTTGGTGAGACCCCATTTCGGCGATCGCGCCGTTATCGAGGACAATAATTTTATCGGCATCGCGGATTGTGCTGAGGCGGTGAGCGATGATTAGGGTAGTGCGCGTGCCAAAAATCGAGTGCATAGCGTCTTGAATCGAGCGTTCTGACTCGTAATCTAAGCTGGATGTGGCTTCATCAAAGACGAGGATATCCGGTTCGACAATTAAGGCGCGGGCGATGCCAATGCGTTGGCGCTGTCCCCCGGAGAGTCGGACACCGCGCTCGCCGACGATGGTAGCATAGCCCCGAGGCAGTTCTGGGATAAACTCATCAACGCGGGCGATCGCACAAGCGGATTTAACCTGATCCCAGCTTGCCTCGGGATTCCCATATTTCAGGTTATCTAAAAGCGTGCCATTGAAGATATCCACATCTTGATGTACAATCGCCAAGCGACGGCGATACTGGCCCACATCTAGGGACTGAATATCTTGGCCGTCGAGATAAATTTGCCCCGAATCCGGTTGAAAGTAACGAAAGAGAAGCTTCACTAACGTGGATTTTCCAGACCCTGAGCGTCCAACCAACGCTACTGTTTCCCGAGGGTAAATCGTAAAATCAAGCCCTTTCAAAATGGGTATGTTCTGGCTGTAACCAAAGACCACTTGTTTGAATTTAATTTCTCCTTTAAAGTGATAGGGAGTCTCCTGAGAGTGATCTAACTCGAAACGGGCCGCATCTTGTCCCGAGGGAGTATTCAGCAACTCATGGAAGCGCAGCATGGAACTATAGCGGCGGGCAAAAACTTCAGCAATCAGACTGAGGGGCCGCAGTTCCGCATAGGCGTAACTAGAAATGGTGAAGGTAGTAATAAAATGGCCCAGGGAGATTTGTCCGTTCACCGTGGCCCAAAGTGTCATGACGAGAATCCCAAATAGGGAGAGTTGAATTACTGTACGCCGCCAGGTATCGAGGAGGACATATTGACGGTGGATGCGGTGAATGGTGAAATAATGAGCGCGATCGATTCGTTGTTGTTGGCGCTTAAATTCTCGTCCTTCGTTGGCGAAAGATTTAACGGTTTTGATATTGGTGATAATTTCCGAAGTGCGGCTGTCGATATTTTCTAGGTAGCGATCGAGGGCATTTTCTTTTTTAACAATCGCTGTCAAGTGGCGCAAACTAAAACCTAAAATACCCATGAAAGACAGCCCAAACACAAGCGCCACCCAGGGTTCAATTAGGGCAATAATGATAAAAACTCCCAAAACGCGAATTAGCTTGGGGAGAAACTGTCCGGCAATTTCGGGATATGTCCAGGTGTAGTTTGTGATGCCTTTGGCGACCCGTCCAGCAATACGTCCAGGGTTATTTTCGTCGTAAAAGTTGAGGGGTAACTCAAGCACTTTTGCTACAACAGATTTGGACTTGTCTTGACGTGCTTTAAGAGCAATAAACCAGTGAAACCAACCACTAAACCAAGGTTGTAGGGGAGCGCGTAAGACAGAGATAACAAAAATAATGCCGACAAATACCCCCAATTCCAGGTTAGGATTAGGGGTCAGATTAAGGATATTGGCAGTGCTGTTAACGAGAGATTGGGAAAATTGATCGAGGGTTTGTCCCGAGAGAACATTGAGGATTTGTCCAACGGCATAGGGAACGGCTAAATCTAAAATCTCAAAGCCTCCAGTCAGGAGAATGCTAAGAATTGCCGAACGACGATAGGCGCGGAAATATCCGACAACATCTCGAAAAGAAGACATAGCGAGAGCAACGGTTACAGTGAACTAGAATCGAGACTTTCCGACTCGCCGTCACTTTCGGGGAGGTGTAAGCCGCATTCTTGCTTGAGTCCACGAAAGCGGGTATCCCGTTCATGGTCATCATCGGCGCTGACGGGACGACTTGAATGCCAATCGCCGACGGTGGTGTAGCCGAGGTCAAAATAGGGATGGTAGGGCAGGTCGTGAGCCATGAGATACTCATAGACATCTTTGGCTGACCAATCGAGAATGGGGAAGACTTTATAATAGTCGCCTTGTCGTTCCACGGGACGTAGGTTACTGCGATGTTGGGTTTGGTTGGCCCGCAACCCAGCTAGCCAGGCGGTGGCCCCGAGTTCTCGTAAGGCCCGCTGCATGGGTTCGACTTTGCGAATGGCATCGTAGCGATTGAGGGCTGCTACGTCTTCTTGTTCCCAGAGTTTGCCGTAAAGGGCTTCCATACGAGCGGGACTCATGGGAGATTGGTAGATGTGGAGATTTAGGTTGAGGCGCTGCTGTAGGCTTTCGGCAAAGAGATAGGTTTCTGGGGGAAGATAACCGGTATCTACCCAAATGACAGGGATATCAGGTTTGACTTGAGTGACGAGGTGCAACATCACCGCCGCTTGAATGCCAAAACTGCTACTCATCACGAGGCCATGGCCAAAGGTTTCGACGGCCCAGGCCACAATCTGACTGGCGTTGGCGTTGGTTAGATGCTGATTAGCGCGATCGAGATCGAGAGCGGTTTTATCGAGGCTGATGACGGTCATACAATCTGCGTGTAAAGACGGCTAGGTTGGTTAAAAATGGGTTTGGTTGAGGAGAAGCTAGACTAAGCCAGGTTAATTTTACAGTAGTTTTTGAGAATTTTTGAGGGGAAGTGGGGAAATGCGATTGGCTGGTGAAGAAGGCAAGAGGCAAGAGGCAAGAGGCAAGGGGCAAGAGGGGGGAACTTGGCCCGGGTTTCTCTTTGGAGGGGATGGTCAGGGGTAGGGGTTAGCTATATTGCAGGATTAAGGTGGCATCCATGGCACTGGTGAGGTGTAGGCCGGCCATCATGCCGCCGGAGAGGGCGTATTTGCCGTTGTCGAGACGACTGAGGGTTTCAAAGCCGCTACGACGTTGTTTGTCGTTGAGAGTCCAGTACCGTTGAACAATGGCGGCAGGGGTAATCCAACCTTCTCCTTCGACGCGCCCTAACTCGCTATGTTGTAGAACAAATGTGTATTGACGTTCTCCACCGTCGAGACGACCTCGATATTGACAGGTTATTTCTTGCCGTTCTCGGTTAGGGAAGGTGAGTTTGGTCACCATGCTATACCAGTTATCTTGTCCCCAGGCGACAATGGTGCGCCCCGTCACGGTGATGGGCGGGTTTGAGCGTTCAAGCCAGTTGCCTTCTAGGCGCCACCGGCCTTGTTCGAGTAGAAACGAGTGAGCTACCACAATTTACAACAAAGGATTGCCATCAGGCGAGGGGTTGGAGGGAACTCCTCGCTAGGAGAATCTTAGCAGTTGGGGGGGAGGGGGAAGAGGCAAGAGGCAAGAGGCAAGAGGCAAGAGGCAAGAGGCAAGAGGC
>CAZXWM010000026.1:1970-19883 GCA_964644215.1 uncultured Phormidium sp. | reverse complement strand
GGTTGATTGGGGGGAAAGCCTTTTAAGGGCGCGTCTAGGGGGTCGTCGGTGAGGACAGCGATGGCGATGACTCCGGTGAGTTTTTCACAGAAGCTGATGAGTTCCGGGGTGGGATGTTCGCAGTCCGTGAGGAGGAGGGCGCGGTGGGGGAGGTTGAGGGTGAATTTGAGTTCATCGATGGCATAACATAGGTCGGCAGGGGTGGAAACTCTGGGATACATTTGCTGAGGACAGACTTGTTTCCAAATCAGTCGGCACAGAGTGAGGGCGATTTCTCCTTCGCGGGTTTCGTTGGCGAGGGGTTGGGCGTTGAGGATGAGGATGGGCTGGTTTTGTAGGGCTTGGGCGAGGTTAATGGGGGCGAAAGTTGTTTCGCTGTTATGGGGGGTTTGGTCGGTGATTTCGGGATGGAGAGTAGTGGGGGAATTGTGCCATGCTTGGTAAAAGTCGGGATAGGGGAGATTTTCGGCACAGTTCCAGATGACTTTGTAACATTTCTCGAATCGTTTAAAGTCGTTTTCGTGGACTTCATCGCTGAGGTTGTGTTTTAAGGCGGAGACGACCCCTGCAAAATGTTGGCGCGTGGTCAACATTTTGTCTAAACTCCATATCGCTGACCCCCAGGTTCTTTCATCTTCAGTAGTCGCGACAACATTGAATAACGCCGCAGTCGCCTCGGGGTTGCCTTGTCCGATTACTCTTAACTTCTCCACAGCATCCCTCCGGTTGTATTCATTCTGAGTAGAGCCGATAATATTAACCAACGTTGCGATCGCCTCTGAGTTACCTGGGTCAATTTTCCCTAAACTCCATGCCGTGTACAACAAAGTGTCTTCGTTTTCAGTAGTAGCTATCCTATTGCTTAACACTGCTATCGCCTCGGGGTTGCCGGGGTCTATGTTCTCTAAACTCATGACTGCATACCACTGGGTTATTCCATCTTCAGTAGTGGCGATAAGATTTATTAACATCTCGATCACCTCGACATTTTCTTGTCCGATTTCTTGTAAGCCTTCCAAAGCTCTCCTTCGGGTATCTTCATTCTTAGTAGAGGTGATAACGTTTATCAAAACCGTGATATATTCTGATTTACCTGGTGGGTCGATGAGTGCTAATAAAATCGTTGTTAGATGAACTCGTACATTTTCGTCATCAGCAGTAGCGATAGAATTAACCAAAGCAGTCATAGCCTCGGGGTTGCCAGAGTCAATTATCCATAGCATCAGAGCAGTAAAAAATTGTTCCCATTTATTTTTCCTAGTTTTGAGTAATTGAAGCAACGCTGCGATCGCCTCGAGGTTACCCTGTGCGATTCTACCTAAACACTCAATTGCTCTCCCCTGGGTGTCTTGATTTTCAGTGGTTTGGAGCAGTTGAAGCAACCCCGCGATCGCCTCTGGATTGTCTTTTGCGATTTTCCCTAAACTGAAAACAACTTGCCATCGGGTCTCCTCATTTTCAGTAGTTTTGAGTACTTGAAGCAACGCTACGATCTCCTCTGTATCTCCTTGTCCAATTTCTCCTAAGGTCTCAACTACTACTTGTTGGGTCTCCTCATTTCCAGTGGTTTTGAGTACTTGAAGCAGTGCTACGATCTCCTCTGCATATCCTTGTCCGATTTTTCCTAAATAGTTAATTGCCTTTTGGCGGGTATCTTCATTCTCCGTAGATGCAATGACATTCAATAAACTGGTTCTTGCATCTGGGTTTCCTGGATCAACTTCACCCAAGAAATATGCAAAATCGCATATCAAAACTTTTCCAATTTCAGGATAATTTTGTAGCCATTGAATAAAAAATATTACATAATTAAACGTTTGGTCATCTAAGCCAGTGTCTTCCTGAAACTCACATAAAAGATCTTCCTTCTCTGCTTCAAAAGCATCCCCAGTAAACGACTCTACATACTCACAATATAGTATCATTTCAATCTGCTGATTCATATGAAAGATGACTTTGTCCCGTTTTGTGAATTTCAATGTAGCTCTTGCCCCTGTTTTTATTAGCTCAAGATAGTCAACCCACTTTTGATGATTTGGATCAAAGCTACCTAAAGCCCAAGCAATGAGTTTCTGAATAATTGCATCTACCAAGGAAAATTCAAGGTCAGCAATACTCATCAGAGATTCAAAGTCAGAATGTTGAGAAACTCCCTCAGCAGCCAGAAAAAAAGCCTGGTAGTAATAATAAAAATCTCGGACTCCATCCTTAAACTCAACCAACGCCCGAATAAACTCCTCCTTCTCCTCATCGACAACATCCTCCCGCCCCAACCACAACAAAATCACTTGCTTCCACTGCGGTTCAAAAATCCGATACCGCTTCCCCTCCACCGGACAATCCACATGATCCTTTGGTAAAAAATAATCCCAATCCGCCACCGCCAACGCGGCAAAATACTCCTGAAACGTCGCATGATAAAACCCATACACCTTTTCGCGCCGATTTTCCGCCGCTACCCCCACCTCATTCAACCAACCCAACCGTAACGCCAACGGAAACAACGACCCCTTCGCCTTCAGTTTCCCCAAATGTTCACACACCAAGCGATGAGTTAAACGAAAGCGACCCGTTTCCGCCTCCAGGGATGCCTTCGCCAACACTCCCAAAGCCTCATTTAACCGTTCCTTGTCCTCCTCCGTGACCGCAAACGCCGTTTCCTTCCACGCATACATCGACTCGACAAACCCCGCATACAACTCCGCCGTGGTTTCCGGTAGCGCATCCTCCACTTTCCAAGTCGCACATAACAAAGTTAACCGCAGGGGATTGCGGCATAAATCCTTAATCCGTTCCTTCCCCGCCGCCTGCAACTGTGACCACAACAACTCCGCATCTGCTTCTACCCGAAACCACCGTCGGATAAACTCCTGCACCTGTTCATCCTGAAACGGTTGGGTGAGATAGGTTTGAAACCCCTGTAACTGGCTGGGGTTGGCTTGCCACAAATTCAAGCGACAAGTGACAATTATCGGGGCATTCATCACCCAACCACGGAAATTTAAAGCCTGTTGGTCACTCTGGCTCATCTCATCCAAGCCATCCAACAGCAACCAGACTGCACCCTCCTTAAATTTCTGCTCCCAGTCTGCCTTAATTTCCTCTGTGGACTGCCCCAATGCCTCTTTGAGCCATTTTTTCTCTAAATACTCCCCTAGGGGCTGATTTCCCAATTCCGCTAAGTCAACCCAAATCACTAAATCATCGGTTTCCTGTAATAACCAAAAGGCTAACTTCTGGAGTAAGGTTGTTTTTCCCGCCCCCGGTTCGCCAATAATGGCAAGCTGTTTTTCGCTACGGTTGCTGATGACTTCCTGGAGAAATTCCCGATAAGCAAACCGTTTCTCGATGGTTTCTTCCTGACGGGTGAACAAGTCGGAACCCTTTTCGGGGTCAATCTCTTGGGGGTGTTTTTCAGTCTGGCTGCGTTTCGGTTTCACTAGGGCTAAATCGACAAATAAATCCTCATCGATTAAATTGCGATTCCCATAAACTCGACCTAAGACCGTATTGCTGGTTAATTGAATTTGCTGTTGCAACATCTTATGGCAAATGTTGCGGTCAATCTGGCGTTGCTGGGCTGTTTCCCCGACACTAACGTTATAGGTGTTTTGAACACCCTGATTAACACCAGCAACATTTCCTTGCTGACCCCGGTTCCCTTGACTGCCCGTAGTTTGATTGTTGGTTGACTCTGACATAGACTAATCTTTCTCTTTTGTCCAACCCTCGATCGCCCCTGCAACGATCGCCCCCACTGGATTTTGTTTGAGTCCTTCCACCAGTCCACCCCGTGCGGCGCGAATTGCTCGTTCCTTAAAGGTCGGCTTTTCCTCAATTTGAGCAATGGCGATTCCCGCCAGTTTCATCTGTTCGCTCGTGGTGGTTGCCTGAGCCACGTCTAAATTAGACAGCAAAGTTTGAATCTCTTGTACTGTCGCCTGAAGTTCAGGATCTGAGGTGTTCGTCTGAACCCCATAGTTAACTCCCGCCACATTATGTTGAGTGCCTTGATTATCCACACTGCCGACTGGAGCGTTGAACTGTTGCTTCTTACCTTCTGTCATCAGATTACCTCATAGATTGATCTAGATTCCCTGCTACCCAAGACGCAGCCGCCACCGATGGTTTTTTAGGAGCGATCGGCTTACATCCATACCCATATCCTCAACCCTGGGATAATTATAACTGAGACGCGATTTCCTATGGCTATTATGTGTGGATGCGCCGACGGCCATGACTGTAGCGACGACTTTCCCCACCGCTTTGGTTAAATCTCGATGGTCTCATGGGACTCTCTGCTCCCCTTTGTCATCGGTAACGGGTTGAAGAACTACAGGATGACGACTATGGCTCAATGTCAAAGGGGTTTAGTATCTTGAGATTTGCAATCCAGCGAAAATCATCGACATTTCGGGTCACTAAGGTTAAATCATGGACTAACGCTGTCCCAGCGATGATGGCATCACCCAGAGTCATCCGTCGTTGTTGTCGCAAGGTAACAGCTTGGGTTAAAACGACTTCGGAAATCGGTAAAACCTCAGCCGCCTCAAAAAAAGCCTCAAAATAATATCGCTGTGGTTCAGTCAGTTTATGATACCCCAAAACTTCTAAATAACTTAGAGCAGATACCGTCGGCGATCGCCCGGCAATAAACTCCCGCAATAAACTCCCGCAATTGGGGATATTGCGGTTGTGCGGCATAGATAATAATGTTGCTGTCTAAAAGCATTCTCTATCGTTCCGGGAGCGATCGCTCCTGCCGAATCTCCCGTTGCCATAGAACCGGATCAACAGACTCTAACCCATCGATCGCAGCGAGATGCTCCAATATCTCAGACATTCTCTCTCCCCGCGTTTGTGGAGTTAAAATCGGGCTGTTCTCCAGAACAGTGACGTAAACCTGTAACCGTTCATCTCCAAGAGTCGGGCAATCATCAACCCATTCTAAATGCCCATTTTGCAAAAATGCCTTAAACGTTTTGCTCATCGTTGTCTGAACACTCCATTTGCTTGAAATTCGTTGTCAGAGTCCAAGGAGAAATGGCGACAAGACCCCAGATGCAACCGCCACCGCTAGTTAGTTTGAGGAGCGATCGCCCCACGTCCATCCTCAATGACCCCCATTTCAGCATACCCCAGCGGCCCGACCTAGCAACTGTCCCCGCAACTCTCGACAGCAACCAAAGACAGAGAGTAGTTTGGGGAATCCCCCATCGGTGGTCTCCATGCAGAACCGTCCCCCGCTTCTTGTCCCCCTCAACCCGAACCATCCCCACTGTCTCGATGGACTCGATCGCTGGCTGCAACTGGAGTTACTCGACGATGACCAAGTCAAACGCTTGTGTCGTGAGGCGCTGACCTGTCCCCTACCCACCTGGGAGCCACAGCCGGCCCCCTCTCAAAGGTCAACCGTCCCCTACCGTCCCCCAGTTGTCCAGTCAACCGCCTCTCAAACCGTTTCTTCCCCAACTCGTCACTGGACAATCGCCCAATCCCTAAAAGACGAACTCAGTGTCCGCTGGCTCCTCTGGTTAGGAGTCTTTGTCGTCCTCGTCTCATCAGCCGTTCTCGCCGCCAGTCAATGGGGACGAGTTCCAGCTGCGGGACAATATGGCATTCTCTGGCTCTACACCCTGGGATTTGCCCTCACCAGTGGTTGGCTGCACCGTCGCCAGACCCTGGCCTTGACCGCCCAAACCCTCCAGACCATCGTCTATGGCTTAATTCCCCTCAACTTTTGGGCCATGGATGAATTTGGCCTGTGGCGATCGCCCCTGGGATGGCTCACTCTAGTTCTAGCCAGTCTCTCCTTGAGTCTGTGGCTGTGGCGACAGTCAGACCTAACCCGTCAGCAAACCGCTCTGCTTCTTCTCTTTAGCCTCTGCCACTGGCCCTTTAATACAGTCCCCCTCCTGTCTCAACTGGGAGTCTATCTCGCCACCCTGGCGGGAGTGATAAGCAGCCGACAACCGCGAGGGTTAACCCAACTCGGGATTATCGCCTATGGATTAGCCAGCTTCTCGGGCCGGGCCATCCTGGCTGACTCGCCACTCCTATCGAGTTTTAGCGCCGCTTGGGGTATCCTAGCTTGGCAATTGGCAGACCCCCAACACCCCCGGCGTTCCCGCCTCGGGGTCGTTCTCTTCCTCTTGGCCTGGGGTCTGTCTCTCAGTAACCTAGCTTGGCCCGTCCTCGTCATTACCGGCCTGGCCCTACATCGACTCGGACAACGACTGCAACGATTCGGCAAACCACGGGACCTCGCCCTAACGGCCCTAGTCGGCTTACAGGGGTATCTCATGGCGTGGTACTTGTTACCCCAAGCCCTACGCAGCACTCTTGGGACTACCATTCAGGAGACCCTTGATATCCAGTCACAAACCACAGGTATCGCCCTGTTGTTACTCCCCTATCTCCTCGCACTTCTGGGACTGACGGAATGGCTGAATCGCCAGGAGTCACGGCGGATGCTCTCCCAACAAGGAGACGTAGGAATTTTCCTCTTCGGCCTGGCCCTAGCACTGATGGGGGGCGAGGTATTTGCCAATGTCTGGGTGATTTGGATTCCCCTTGGAGGTCTGTTGGCCCTCACCAGTCAACGCCGCTATCGTCAATCCTCCAGCCTGGCAACTCTGGCACAACTCTTGGTTTTAGGGGGTTTGGTCTCCATCCTAGAATGGCAACTCGACAGCCCCCTCTCCGACCAACAATGGGGACTGATTCTCCTGGCCGTCGCCCTCCTCGAAGGACTTTGGGCAAATCTACAACAGTCTGGCCGCTGGCAAACCAGTGCCTGGCACTTGACCTGTGGCCTCGGGGCCTGGAGTTATCTGCTACTGGTTTGGACTACTTCAGTTTCGACCACTTCAGACATTGAACCCTGGAGTCACGTCGGCTGGTGGTGGTGGTTGATGCCCGGCGGCCTGGCCCTGGCCTCTCACTATGGCGCGAGTAGATATCGCACTCAAGCGGGCTGGTTGGCGATTGTTGGCGCGATCGCCCTGCAACCCCTCCCCATCATCCTGATTAGTCCTCTAAGATTCGACCCTCTCCCAGCCCTACTCGTCAGTTTAAGTCTGGGGTCATTAGTTCTATTAGGGACAGTCCGCAGTCTCAAAACTCCCCGGGCTGGGTTAATCGCCGTTGGCTTTGGGATTCTGCTCGTCTTGGGGACGCTCCTACAAGTTCTGCCCCTCGTGGGTCAAGATTGGCTGATTCTCTTTTCCTTGTTTCCCCTCGGCATCTGGAGTCTACGACGTTGGGGACAACAACGAGGCGGAGAACTCTCACATCTATATAGGTTCGGCTGTCGGGTTTGGGGATGGCTGACATGGCTGGCCATGATTTTCGCCTTAACCCTGCGATCGGTTTTGTCGTATCAAAATCCCTTCCTAGAAACTTCTTTGGGCATTATCGCCGGTTTAGGAGTCCTGATTCTCGGCATCGGTGTTCATCAAGGCCGCCGTCTCAACAATCGGGGACTCTATGGGATTGGCTGGGCCGTTGAACTCATCGCCGTAGAAGCTGTGTTTCGGTTTACCGACTCCCTCTCGGTTCTTGCCCTGGTCAACATCGGTTTAGGACTGGTGGTTCAGGGCCTCGGCCAAGTCTGGCAGCGGCCGCAGAGTCCCGCGAATCGCCTCTCTCCCCTGCATACCCTGCCCATGGCCTATGGCATCATCGCCCTCATCCTACGGGCAAGTCTGATTCACCCCTGGACAGGGTTCATCAGTGTCGGAATGTCCCTAATTCTCGTCAGCGTTGGCCGCCAACTCAGGGGCTGGGGTCGCAGTTTTCTCTATCTCGGCCTTCTGGGACTGTCCCTATCCACCAGTGAACTGCTGTTGAACCAACTCACTGAGGTTAGCCGGGGCGATTGCGGTTCCCGCACGCTTTGCGATCGCGGCGTTGCCCTAGCCTTACTCATGGCGGCCCTAATGACCCTCTATCGAGGCTTCCGCCCTCAACTGGCACGCTATTTACAAGTTCCCCAGCAACGGTTAACCCAAATCGCCCATGGTCACTGGGGTGTGGGAACTCTGGTTCTGGGGTTTGCGGCTACAGCACCCATCCGCCAGCCTCTCCTGGCCCTAATCACGGGGGGAGTCCTGACCACCTATGCCATCTGGCAAAGTCGTTCTCCAGACTATTCCCCCGCAACCCGCACTTGGCTCTATCTGGGAGTGGCTCAAGGCTATGCTGTGCTAACCATTGGGGTTGCGATCGCCGGTCAACAAGCGTTGATTCTACCCTGGTTTGGGGCGATCGCCGTCCTCTTGGCCCTAGGAATGCGTCACGCTCCCTGGCCCGCCTGGGGTTGGCATCCACAGCCTTGGCAGCAGGTGGCCCGAGTTCTGCCGGCCATTGTCGGCGTACTTACCGTCAACGAGGTGCATCCTCTAAGTCTGTTGGCGATCGGCCTCTTCTACATCGCCGCTCG
This sequence comes from uncultured Phormidium sp., assembly GCA_964644215.1. GTDB lineage: Bacteria > Cyanobacteriota > Cyanobacteriia > Cyanobacteriales > Geitlerinemataceae > Sodalinema. The sequence goes on along the minus strand of CAZXWM010000026.1, from coordinate 11,440 downwards.
CCAATGGGAACACCAGGTTCGCTGGCATTATCTCGCTCTAGCTGCCCTCTGCGGCCTCGCCAGTCAGGGACTTGAGGCTTTTGAGATTGACATTCCCCTACTTTGGTTTACCCCCATTACTCTTTCGATTCTTTATGTCACCCGCGTTGACCCCATCTTCGAGTCAGGGCGCGAACGGTCTTTGCGTCATCAAATCCGCCTGGGAACTCTAACTCTCTTTTTTGTCATTACCTATTTCCCCAGCCATTGGTCGATTATTGGCGGTCTCAGCCTTTTGCTGATATTAGCAGGTTTAGGCTTAAAAATTCGAGCGTTTTTATTCATCGGTACGGCTGTTTTTGTTGTTAATGTTTTAGAACAATTCATCATTCTTGGAACCCTCTACACTCTCTCTAAATGGATTATTGGCTTAGGATTTGGCGTGATTTTAATTGTGTCAGGCGCTATTTTTGAATCGAAAAAATCTCAAATCAAAACTGCCTTAAACGATTATTATTCAAAGCTACAAAATTGGCAATAGCGACCACACAAGGACACGCCTTTTTCCGAAAGAAAAGAGGGCGACCATAAAGGTACGCCCCTACCCTCTTGCCTTTTGCCTTTTGCCTTTTGCCCTTTATTGCCAATTCCCCAACAACACAAACGGCGACCAATAAGCAGGATGTTGATAATCTTGAGACTGTAATAACACCAACTGAGCCTGACGTAAACTTTCCGCTTTATTGCGTCCTGAATTGTGCCAAAGATGCCGATAAAACTCAACCATTAACTCTGCCGTAGGCTTGTCCTGCACCGACCATAATGTTGCCAAGGTACTGCGAGCGCCCGATCGCAGCGCAAACCCAGCAATTCCCAAAGTTGCCCGATCATCCCCCCGAGCCGTTTGACAGGCACTCAACACCAGTAAATCAATGGGATTCGGACGAGTGGGCGATCGCAACACCACATCTAGATCCTGAACATTAATTCGTCCCTCCCAAGTTAACAAAAACGTCTCATCAGCCCGAGAACTAAACTGACCATGAGTGGCTAAATGAATCACATTAAAATCATCATTGCGGCTTTGAGTCACCAACGCCTCCCGTGTAAAGGCCTGATTGAGTAGAGATTGACTTTGCGGCAGTAACTCAGCAATCTGGGCCATTTCCAACTCCACCGCCGGAATGGCACTAAAGCCTTGGTGGGCCTGACTCAATCCTGCCAGCAACGCCTTAAACTGACCCTGAGCTAAAGATCCAGCCTCAACTAACTGAAGACTTTGACTTAGGGCGATCGCATACTGTTCAATTAGATACTCTCCCGAGGTGCGATCGTACAACGCCCCCAGAGGTAGATTACGCAAGGGGCCATCGGGAACAAAAACCAACGTCTCAATCTGATGCTGCTGCAAGACCTCTTGCACCGGGCGAATCAGCCAATCATACACCTGAGCCGATCGCTGCTTTCGGTCTTCATCTGCCACCGCCGGATTCATCGACGCCAACATCAGAGATAACCCCTCTTCGAGTTCCGAGCGAGGTTTTTGGGTTTCGTAGAGGATCGGATCTTCCCCCGCCAGAGAGAGAATCACCGCCAGGCGATCGCTCAATACCGCCGTATAAAACACCGCCGCCGACTCATCGAGGTCCTCTACGTCAATCGCATCGGCTTCGAGACAAGTTTCTCGGAAAAAGTTGTTTAACTCCGACAGCCGCAACGAAATTAACGTACGTTGCGCCTCCTGAATCCCCGTTTGTTGCCGAATAGGAGCTTGGCCCACAGAATCCCTAGCTTCGGCACTTTCGAGCAACAGCCGCACCAAACCGAGATAAACCGGTTCAATCTGGTAACGATAGGAAAACTGAAGCTCAGGATCAAAATTGACTAAATCCAGCCGTAACTCATCCAACAAGCGCACCGTATCCCGATAGAGGGCGATCGCCTCAGCTTGTTCTCCCAACTGGTCTAAAATACGCCCAAGTTGCCATTGCCATAACGCCCTTAAATCCCGGCCATTGAGGCTTTCCTCAAGAGATTGAGCCAAGGTTAGGGCCTGTTGCGTCAATTGCTTCGCCGCCTCCCATTGTTCAGCACCTTCATAGAGTTGAGCCAGTTGGCCCAAACCATAGGATTCGCCTCGGCTATCTTGGAGCAAACGAGACTCTTGCACCGCTTGGCTTAACTGTTGAGCCGCTAACCCTTGATAGGCCAACTCATCCCAGCGTAGTAAACTCTGACTCAAGTTAATGCGACCATAACTCGTCACTCGCGAAAGAGGACGTTCAGGCAACTGGGCCTGAAGTTGCGCTAACTGAACCCTCGCCGCCGCCGTCTCTTTGCGATCTACCAACACCGCTAAGAGGTTCAGCCGAGCCAGGAAGGCTAAATCTGGGTCTGGGTTGGCCGCCAAAACCTCCTCATAGGCTCTTCTCGCCGCTTCTAGTCGCTGCTGATCGCGATCGCCATTGGCCAAGCGAAACTGGAGTTGGGCCACCAACCTGTCATCCCCTAACCCTTGAGCTATCCTCAACCCCCGCTGTAAAACCGCCTGAGATTGCTCGGGTTCTGCCAACACTTGCAACACTTCCCCCAGTTGAGCTAGGGCCTGAACTGTGAGAGCCGAACCTGGCAACGCCTCCAACTCCCCTAACACTGACGTTAATGCCTCTCGGGCCAGAGGATACGCTCCCAACGTTTGCAAGGCCTGAATTTGATTAAGAGCGCTACCGAAACGACCTTCTACCAGTTGCGCCTGCTCATAGGCATTTTGAGCCGCCTGCCAGGTCTCTCGCGCCCTCTGAGGCTGACCTTGGAGAAAATAGGCTCGACCGCGACTATTGAGGGCCAGAGCCAGAATCCGAGCCTCAGCCGTCTCCTGGGGAGAGCGGGTTAGCTCAGCCAGACTCCCATCACTAGCGGCCATGGCCTCGGACCATTGCCCCAAATCTTGATAGAGCAACGATAGAGCCGTCAAGGCCAAAGACTGACCCAGGCGATCGCCCCCACGGCCCAACTGTTGCGCCTGATGCTGCCACCGCTGTACCTGTTCAGACAGCGGTAACGCCTCCAGGGCCGCCCAATCCTCAGATGTCCTCTCAAACAAAGTCTCCGAGGGGCGATCGCTCCATAACACCTGTCCCCGCAAGAGATGTCTCGGATCTGAAGGAACCCCGCCGTAACCCGAGATCACAAACTCATTACCCTCTTCGGCGCGACAGGCCGGTATTACCAAATCCACCGGGTTAACGATGCCATCCAAATCCCACGAGGGACGATTCACCGGCAAGCCTGGGCGAATCTCCGACGCTTGAACCTGCTTGTAGCAATCACAGGGGATTTCTGGGCAACTACAAAGGATTGCCCCTACCCTGTCGGTTGGACTGGCCCACAGTGGCGACAACCCCAACAAGAGAAATATCGTCAGCAAGACTCCCCCCCAAACCTGCTTCATCATCATATCTATCCCACTTGATAGCCGCTCAAAAACTCACATAAAGCTCGTTCTTGATACTGACTGGCTAAATCTCGCAGATGAGTTGTAAAGGGACGTAATTGAGGCTGGTCTTGTTCGAGTTGTTTGGCGCGGCGTTTCAAGTCTTTTAAATTCCCTTTACGAGCTAAATGGAGCAGTTCTTCAATCACCGTATCAGGAACCATCTCTGGGGGACAGGCTTGTTCGACGGTTTTTGAGGTTTGGGACTGTTGGCGATCGCCATCCTCTTGTAAGCTCCAGCGTAATTGAAGATGGCGTTCTAAGAGCAGTAACACATCATTTCGATGGAAAGGTTTATTTAAAAATGCCGTTGCACCTGCGTCTAAACTGCGATCGCGTGCATCACTAAACACATGACTCGATAGTGCAATAATGGGCTGCTGTGTAGTCGTTTCTTGCTGGCGTAAGCTCTCAATAAAGCCAATGCCATCAGCGTCAGGCAAGTCGAGTTCCGTCAAAATGGCATCGACATGATGGTTGTTCAAACTTGTTAATGCTTCTTTTGCTGTTGCCGCCTCTAGGATCGAAAAACCGAGGGGAGTCAGTAAAGCACTCATGATACTTCGGCTATCGGCGGACGGATCAACCAATAATAAACAGGGAGATGCTCCCGAAACAGAAGCAATTTTAGAGTAATCCCGTGAGAGAATGGGCGCTTCTTTAGCATCTAACGTCGGCAGGGTTAATTCAAAATAAAAACAGGTTCCTTTTCCCGGTTGGCTGTCCACCTGTAACTCTGACCCCATTAACTGAATGAGTTGACAACAAATTGCTAACCCAAGTCCGGTTCCTTCGGCGAGTTTTTGCGATTCCTTGACTTGTTCAAAGGGCAAAAATACAGTTTCTAATTGCTCGGAAGTCATGCCAATTCCTGTATCAGTTACTGTGAATTTTAGGCGGATTTGTTTGGAGTTTTTATTAGATTTTGACTCAGTATTGTCAATGTTAAATTTTGGATTATTAACTGGAAAAACCCTTAGAGAAACAGACCCTTTGCTGGTAAATTTAACGGCATTACTCATTAGATTCACCAGAACTTGTCGGAGTCGCTTATCATCAGCAACTACCAGTTTTGGCAGGGATTTATCTAACTCTGAATAAAAGGAAATTCCCTTTTTTTCTGCGGCTGGCTTAAACATTTGCGCCGCTTGTAGCAGAAACGGTTTTAAGGGAATGGGTTTGGGGTCAAGTTCTAGTTTACGGGCTTCAATTTTGGAGAGATCGAGGATGTCGTTAATCAGTTCTAGTAGATAGGTTCCGCATTGATAGATCACACCCACACCGCGACGTTGACTATTGAGATCCTTGGCGTGTTGCAGAATTTGAGCATAGCCGAGAATGCCATTGAGGGGAGTTCGCAACTCATGACTCATATTAGCCAGAAACTCGCTTTTGGCAATGTTGGCGGCGTCGGCGGCTTGTTTGGCGGCTTCGAGTTCTTGAGTACGTTGACGCACTTGGCATTCTAAGTCGTTGGAATAGTCTTGTAAGCGTTGGGTCAAGGCCTGCAATTGCCGTTGATGATAGGCGTGACGGGTGAGTATCGTTGTGGCAACGAGAGCTAGCAATGGGGAAACCGTAGGAATCAGCCAGCCCGTCAATAGGCTACCATAGGCGATCGCCGCCATAGTCAGAGTCCCGGCTGTAACGAGCAATAGGGGATAAAGCCAAGTGGATTGTTCCTTAAACGGTTCCCGCATCAAGCCCATCCAGGTTCCGTAGGTTCCCAAAGCCGCCCAGAGCAAAATCCAGCCCCATTCGCCATAGATGTGCCAGAAGCGAATCATGGGCCGGCCGTCGAGAGCACTACTGAGAATTTGACTGATGCCATGGGCGTGAACTTCGACCCCACTCATGTGAAAATGAGGGATGCGATCGCCCTGGGGATTGCGGGCGTTAAGACGATAGTGATAAATCGCTTGACTATAGGGAGTCAGAAAGAAGTCATTAATACTCTCAGCCTTAGACCCAATTAAAACAATGCGATCGCGAATCAACTGCGGCGAAACCCGCCCCTGCAAGACATCAGACACAGAAACTTCATCAAACGGGCTAACGGGACTCCGATAGTTGAGAAACACCTGATAGCCCCCTAAATCGGCCGGAGAATACCCGCCTTCTACACCCGTTAACGGTGAAAACTGAGCCTGTCCGAGTTGATAGTGATGTTGGGCAGCATCACGCACTTCTAACGTCACCCCCATCTGTTCGAGATAGAGAAGACTGACGCGAGTGGCAAAGCCGAGCTTAATCTCCCCGGCAACGGGGGCCGAAACAATCAAACGGCGAATTTTACTATCCCCATCTTGAGGCACATCCGCTAACCCCACGCGATCGCCCTCGGCCAGAATGGGCGGCGGCGCAACGGTTCCCCCTCCGAAGGCCTTTTCGACACCAATCAAATTAGGAAGTCCAGCCATGACGGCCCGTAGCCGCTCATGACCGGGATTTTGCGGCAGATCCCGATAAAGATCTAAGCCAATAACGCGAGGATTTTGGGCGGCTAAGGTTTGCAAGAGATTGGCTAAAACGGCATCAGAGAGGGGCCAACCGCCCAACGCCGTAATATCGGCTTCTTGCACCGTCACCAACAACAGCCGAGACTCCAATGTTTCGGCTGGACGCAACACCAAGAGGGTGTCAATGGCCAGCCATTCCAGCCGTTGCAACGTCCCCCAAGCCGAGCCTAAGGCAACAGTTGTCGTGACGAATGCCACAATCACTTCTCGCTCAAAGCGTTTAAGCCAACGGGAAAAACCCAACATGGGCAGAGTTAGTCTGGGATATCGAGCAATGGTTCGTTGGCGATCGCGGCCAGGCCCACTTGGTTCAGGAGATCGTCCCAAGATTGACTCACCGCAGAGGCATCAGGACGAGTTTGTCTCAGGTCGGCCAAGGTACTCAAGGCATCATACCAAATCCCCTGACGACCGTAGGCATTAGCCAAAGAGAGCGATCGCCGTCCTTTGCTTTGTCCAACAACGGCTTTGAGATCCTCATCTGGGGCAACTCGCCGCACCCAACCCGACACCCGAGGACTATCAGGGCGTAAGCGTTCTTCCGTCACCAGAGCAAAATGCCATTCATAAGTTTGGCCCATGTCCAAAGCCGGGGCCACGTCGGGTAACTCCAGGCGCATCACCCCCATCTCGGTAATAGGGACATAGCCTTGATAATGTCCTTCTCCGTCTTCGGTTAGCACCGTGAAAAAGGCTAAACGGGCCGACGTTCGTGGCACATAGACAAAGAAACTGGGATAGGCTTGGGTCGTTTGACCATAGTGACCCGAGGGCAGCAACGCCGTCAACTCAGAGGCACTATCCCGAGATCCGGCCCCACCGGTATTGATAGGCGGGTCGTCACTCGGAGGGATGAAGGTGACATCACCTCGGGATGCACCTCCCTGTGTCTGTCGTGGCGGTTCCTCATTCGGGGGAATAAAGGTAATCGCCGCCGCTGGGAGAGAGAGGCTACTGATTAACCCGATGGTGACGGTTGAGAGGATAAGACGTGGGAACATGGGGAGAGGAGGGAATAGGGAACAGGCAACAGGCAACAGGCAACAGGCAACAGGGGAGAAGAAGGCAAAAGGCAATAGGCAATAGGCAATAGGGGAGAAGAAGGCAAAAGGCAATAGGCAATAGGCAAAAGAGAATAGGGAATAGGGAACTTCGGAACAGCGGAACAGGCAGAAAATAGGGTAGGGGCTTACCGAAATTGGGCAATCGACCATTGCCGCTACTGAGTCTGCTCCTATAATTGTGGAAAATTCTTCAGTGAAACGGGTTGATTGAGATCACTCGTTTTCCATTCCTTTGTTGCCTAGGAGGCCATCATGACTCACTCAACTCGTTGGCAGTTCTGGCTCGATCGCGGTGGGACGTTTACCGATATTGTGGCCCAACGTCCCGATGGCCGTATCGTGACCCACAAACTTCTCTCAGAGAATCCTGAACGCTATGCCGATGCAGCGGTACAGGGGATTCGAGATCTCTTGCAACTCGACGCCGATGACCCGATTCCCGATGAGGAGATCGGTGAAGTGCGGATGGGAACTACTGTCGCTACTAATGCCTTATTAGAACGCAAAGGCGATCGCACGGTGTTGGTTGTCACTGAGGGATTCCGGGATGCACTGCGGATAGGCTACCAAAATCGCCCCGATATTTTTGCCCGTCAGATTCAGTTACCGAGTCTTCTGTGCGATCGCATCCTAGAAGCCGAACAACGCTATCAAGCCGATGGAACCTGCCTCAAACCCCTCAACTCCGAAGCCCTAAAACCCCAATTGCAACAGGCCTACGACGACGGGATTCGCAGTTGTGCGATCGCCCTCACCCACGGTTATCGCTATCCCCAGCATGAAGATCGCATTGCAACCATCGCCGCTGAAATTGGCTTCACGCAAATCAGCCGTTCTCACCAAGTCAGTCCCCTGATTAAACTCATCAGTCGCGGCGATACCACCGTTGTCGATGCCTATCTCTCGCCGATTCTGCGCCGCTATGTTGAACAGGTGAGTCGTCGTCTGTTTTCCTCCCCCAGTGACCCTCGCTTACAGTTTATGCAGTCCAATGGTGGCCTAACGGCGGCCCAAGACTTTCAGGGCAAAGATAGTATTCTCTCGGGTCCCGCTGGGGGCATTGTTGGCGCAGTCCAAACCAGCCGTCGGGCGGGGTTTTTCAACATCGTCAGCTTTGATATGGGGGGAACCTCGACGGATGTAGCCCATTATGCCGGCGATCGCCAGGGACCCGTTGACTATGAACGGGAGTTTGAGACGGAAGTGGCTGGAGTACGGCTGCGAACCCCCATGATGGCAGTGCATACCGTCGCCGCTGGCGGTGGCAGTGTTTTACATTTTGATGGATCTCGCTATCGGGTCGGTCCCGATTCGGCGGGGGCTAATCCTGGCCCGGCGGCCTATCGACGCGGGGGTCCCCTCACTGTCACCGATTGCAATGTCATGTTAGGGAAACTGCAACCCCAGTTGTTCCCGGCGGTGTTTGGTCCCGAGGGAAATCAACCCCTAGATGGGGAGACGGTTCGTCAGCAGTTCCAGGAGTTGGCCGCAGAGATTCACGCCGCGACGGGGGATGAACGCCCTCCTGAAGCGGTGGCCTCGGGGTTTTTGGCGATCGCCGTGGAGATTATGGCCAATGCGATTAAGAAAATCTCGCTACAACGGGGCTATGATGTCTCCAACTATACGCTCTGCTGTTTTGGTGGGGCGGGGGGACAACACGCCTGTCTAATTGCTGAAGCGTTGGGGATTTCAACTATCTTTCTCCATCCCTATGCGGGGGTTCTCTCAGCCTATGGAATGGGGTTAGCCGATCAGCGTCAGTTACAGGAGATGTCCCTGGAATTACCCTTATCTCCCGAGACGTATCCGCAACTTGAACGCCAGTTTGACATTATGGGCCAACCGGGGACGGAGTCTGAGGGGCCTCCGTCGCAACAGTTACGCAAGGTGCATTTGAAGTATGAGGGGACCGATTCGGCGTTGATGGTGGATTTTGCCACGATTCCCCAGATGCGAGAGGCCTTTGAAGCTCTTTATCGTCAACGCTATGGCTTTGTCATGGAGGCTAAACCCTTGGTGGTGGCCACGGTGTCCCTAGAAACGGTTTGGCGTGGCGATCGCCCGGCTGAACCGCAACGAACCCGTCAGTCGGATCAGCCACCACAACCTCTGACAACGGTTTCTACCTATCTTAAAGGAACCTGGCGACCCACTCCGGTCTATGAGCGAGACAGCTTGCAGCCGGGGGATGTCATCCAAAGTCCGGCTATCCTGGTTGAGACGACGGGAACCAATGTCCTCGAACCGGGTTGGGAGGCGACGTTAACAGAGCAAAATCATCTGATTTTCCGCTACAGCCAACCCCAAGCTGATGAGGAGACGGCTGAGATTGACTGCGATCGCGCCGATCCGGTGTTATTGGAGATTTTTAATAATCTCTTTGGGTTTGCCAGTTGATCCAGATGTAAAAAA
>CAZXWM010000026.1:0-1960 GCA_964644215.1 uncultured Phormidium sp. | reverse complement strand
GAACAGATGGGAGTCACCCTACAAAACACCAGTACCTCGGTCAACATCAAGGAACGGCTCGATTTTTCCTGCGCTATCTTCGATGGGTTCGGGCAATTGGTAGCTAATGCGCCCCATATTCCGGTTCATTTAGGCTCGATGAGTGAGACGGTGCAAGCCTTGATCCGGCGATCGGGGGACTCCCTCAACCCTGGGGATGTCTATGTTCTCAATAATCCCTATAACGGCGGCACTCATCTACCCGATGTCACCGTCGTTACCCCCGTATTTGCCCCCAGTTCCGACGGCGATGACGGGGACGCTCCCCTTTTCTATGTTGCCGCTCGCGGTCATCATGCTGATATTGGTGGTATTACCCCCGGTTCTATGCCCCCAAACAGTCGCCATGTGGACGAAGAGGGCATTCTTTTAGATAACCTGGCCCTGGTTAAACAAGGGGTGTTTCAAGAATCTGCACTTCTGGAGGTGCTGCGATCGGGTCCCCATCCTGCTCGTAATGTGGCTCAAAACATCGCCGATTTACAAGCCCAAATTGCTGCCAACCAGAAGGGCGTCGATGAACTGCTAAAAATGACTCGTCACTACGGCTTGGAAACAGTACAAGCCTACATGAAATATGTACAAAACAACGCCGAAGAATCAGTCCGTCGAGCCATTTCAGTCTTGAAAAATGGAAGTTTTACATACTCTTTAGATGACGGCAATTTAATCAAAGTAAACATTACAATTAACCCCGAGCAGCGTAGCGCTAAAATTGATTTTACTGGCACATCTGCCCAACTCCAAACCAACTTTAACGCCCCGGCCGCTGTCTGCAAAGCCGCCGTTCTCTATGTCTTCCGCACCTTAGTTGAAGATGACATTCCCCTCAATGCCGGTTGTCTCAACCCCTTAGAAATCATCATTCCCGAAGGCTGTTTCCTCAATCCTCACTATCCGGCGGCCGTGGTTGCGGGCAATGTGGAAACCTCCCAAGGGATTACGGATGCTCTTTATGGTGCCTTAGGGGTGTTAGCGGGGTCTCAAGGAACCATGAATAATTTTACCTTTGGCAACGAAACTTATCAGTATTACGAAACTATTTGTGGTGGCTCTGGGGCGGGGCCAGGGTTCGCTGGCACGGATGCGGTGCATACCCACATGACCAATTCCCGTATGACCGACCCAGAGGTTCTGGAATGGCGTTTCCCGGTGCTTTTGGAGTCATTTGCCATTCGCCGGGGAAGTGGCGGCCAAGGGCAATTTTGCGGCGGTTGTGGGGTGGTGCGTCGGTTGCGATTTTTGGAACCAATGACCGCTTCGATTCTCTCGGGCCATCGGCTGATTCCTCCCTCGGGGTTAGCGGGGGGTGAACCGGGCCAAGTGGGACGAAATTGGCTTGAACGAGCTGACGGAACCCGGATGGATGTAGGGGGGACGGCAACGGTGGCCATGAACCCAGGAGATGTGTTTGTGATTGAAACTCCTGGTGGGGGAGGGTTTGGGGCGAAGTAAAAGGAAGCGGCCGGCGATCGCCTCAACCACTTTGGCGGCGATGTTAACGTGGGGGGGAAAGAAAAATTGTTAATCGCGATGCGTTCGGGCAGTTTATAACTTGTCAGTCAATCCCCAAACGGGTTACAAGCCCGAACACATCCTACCCGTGTTTCCTATTTCCCTTTCTCTGGTCTTATGAAAAAACTATCTCTACTTTTAGCCAGCTTGTTGGCCATTCTCTCGGTCAACAGTATCAGTATTAGAAACTCGGCGGTTCACTTTAACCTGGAATTTGGGATTGAGTTAGCCGAGGCCCGTCGAGGCGGTGGTCGCAGTCGAGGAGGGTCTTTTAGTCGCCCCAGTCGCACTTCCCCGAGTCGTTCTCGGGGGTCGAGTGGGCCGTCCGGGGGGAGTACACCGTCACGGACAACGCCCCGAAGTACGCCCCGAAGTACGCCCCGAAGTACGCCCCGAAGTACGCCCC
>CAZXWM010000025.1:0-19950 GCA_964644215.1 uncultured Phormidium sp. | reverse complement strand
GCAGCGCCTCCTGCGGGGGGCGCTTTTGCTGTTGGGGTGTTTCTGGGAATTGCCCCGCCTGACTAACCATGACTGCCACCCATGAGATACAACAGGGCCATACGAACCGCCACACCACTGGTCACTTGGGCCTGAATCAGACTCAACTCCGGGTCATCCATCACCTCAGAACTCAGTTCCACGCCGCGATTCGTCGGTCCGGGGTGCAGGAGTTTCACCGTAGGATTACACCGTTGCAGACGATCGCGCGTAATGCCAAAGGACTGATGATACTCCCGTAAACTGGGCAACAGATGGGCCGTCATCCGTTCTCGCTGTAATCGCAGCGTCATCACAAAATCCGCCCCCGCCAAGGCCTCATCTAAGTCCCAATGGAGATGCAACCGTTCCGGGTGATACCCTCCCATCGCCTCAATAAATAACTTCGGAAGCAGAGTCGGCGGTGCCGCAAGGTGAACCTCAGCCCCACTGGCGGTTAAACTCCAAATGTTCGATCGCGCCACCCGAGAATGCAAGATATCTCCAACAATCGCGATTTTCTTACCCTGTAATAGCTCAGTTCGCGGATGGTCACGATCTAAGTGGGCACAAATCGTAAATAAATCCAACAACGCCTGAGAAGGATGTTCATGTAAGCCATCCCCCGCATTGAGAACCCCCACATGAGTGCCGAGGCGTTCCATCTCGCGGGCGATCGCCTGGGGAACCCCCGCCTGTTGATGGCGTATTACCATCATATCCGTCCCCATCGCTAGATAGGTCTTGGCAGTATCTAAAATGGTCTCTCCCTTGGTTAACGAGGAGTTTCCCGGCGCAAAATTAAGAGTATCGGCAGACAGACGCTTGGCCGCCAACTCAAAGCTACTGCGAGTCCGAGTCGAGGGTTCAAAAAATAAGTTCGTCACCACCCGTCCCTGCAACGTGGGGACTTTCTTCGTCCGTCGAGATAACACTTCCCGAAAACTTGCGGCTGTGCGTAATACCGTGTCGTATTCAGGAACAGAGAAGTCTTCTAAGGACAGGATATGTCGCCGAGTCCAAGGAGGGGTCGCTATGGCAGTCATTACAGAAGGTTAAATTATGCGCAGTCACAGTATCAAATCATATCTGCTGTTGTTCCTCAGCGGGGCGATCGCCAGCCTGGCCATGGCCGATTCGGCCCTAGCCCAACAACGGTTTGGTTCCCCTCGCAGTCGCCAACCCCTAATTACAGAGACAGAAGCGAGTTCCCCCGAACCGCCCGCGACGACATCAGAAGCCGATGCAAATCCCAACGACATCGAGTTAACACCCGAGAATCCCAATCCCCAAGATCCGAGTCTGGATCAGCCAAGCCTCACCGTCACCGTCTATCGTCCTGATCTCTTCTGCGAGAACCTCATCCCCCGAACTGAACAAGTCTCGCGAGAACAACCCGCCGAAGGGGCGATCGGTCATGTTCTCAAGGATTGGGCTCAAGGAGAGTTTCGTCTAGCAGGCTATCGCGTCCAACGAGACGACTTGACTGGGGTGGTGAATGTAGATTTACGCATCGCCCCCGACGCACCCCGCCGTTGGTCCTCTCTGTCGACGTGTGAACAATTCTCTCTCCTGGGGAGTTTACGCAGCACTCTCCTAGAAAACCCCGAACTCGATATTGTCGGGGTTGAGTTCACCAGTCAGGGACAACCGTTGCGGTTTTAGGAGGGAGGCAAGAGGCAAGAGGCAAAAGACGTAGGGGCGTACCCTTGTGGTCGCCCGAGGCAAGAGGCTAGGAACTGTCCCTGGCTTCCCTGTATCCTGAGAGAAAGAGCAATCCGTATCATCTATATCCTCCCAACTATGAATCAGGAGTTACATCAGGAGTTACAGGAGACACAACGGGCCGCTGGGGCGATCGCCGAGGACATTGCCCCAGGAGTTATGGCGGCCGTGAGTTTCAATAATGATGGCCAGGCCCTGAAAGCGGCCCAATCGGGGGTAGCCCTGTACGATCGCACCCCCTGGGGACGCTTAGAACTCACTGGGGGCGATCGCCTCCGCTTTGTTCATAATCAAAGTACCAATGCCTTCAACCAACGCCAGCCAGGAGACCTCTGTGAGACAGTATTTGTCAACAACACAGGCCGCACCCTAGATCTCGCCACCGCCTACATCACCGAGGAGGCGGTTATTCTCTTGGTTTCCCCCAATCGTCGCGACAGCCTTTTCCAACTCCTAGACCGCTATATCTTCCCCGCCGATAACGTTGAGTTGCGCGATCGCACCGCAGAGACAGCCTGTTTTAGCCTCATCGGTGACAGTAGTCCTCAACTTCTGCAACAACTCGGTCTCTCGCCAGATATCCCCCCAGGACAACATCGCCTCCTCAGCCTCGACCATCTCCCCAATTCTCCCCAAATTCGTCTCGGGGCCGGTAATGGTCTCAACCTGCCCGGTTATACTTTTCTCTGTGACGCAGACCAAGCCGCCAGCATCTGGAAAGCCTTGCACGAGACTGGGGCCACCCCCCTCGGAGAAACCGTTTGGCAGCAACTACGCATTCAACAGGGACGACCCGCCCCCGATGCCGAACTCACCCTGGACTATAATCCCCTCGAAGCCGGACTCTGGGACTATATTTCCTTCGACAAAGGCTGTTACATCGGACAAGAAACCATTGCCCGTCTCAACACCTATCAAGGGGTCAAACAGCAACTCTGGGGACTCCGCCTCGCTGAGTTCGTAGACCCCGGAACCCCGATTCAAGTCAATGACGCCAAAGTGGGAACCCTCACCAGCATCGTTGCTACAGACGACGGCTATCTCGGCTTAGGCTATGTTCGCACCAAAGCCGGAGGGGCTGGCTTATCGGTTCAAGTCGGGTCCAGTGACGCCACGGTTATCGAGGTTCCCTTCCTCTCCCGAGGCTACCTCGCCGGCGTCAAGAAATAGTTGGCTTGGGTGGATTACGCCTCTTGCCCCTTGCCTCTTGCCTTTCTTCCCTCTTGCCTCTTGCCTTTTGCCTCTTGCCTTTCTTCCCCCATGACCCATCTACTCATTCCTGCGGCGGGCGTTGGTCGCCGTATGGGCAGCGATCGCAACAAACTCTTACTTCCCCTTCTCGATCAATCGATTCTCGCCTGGACCCTGCAAGCTGCCGAAGCCGCCGCAGCTATCACATGGATTGGCTTAATTTGTCAACCCAGCGATCGCGACGAGTTTAAGGACATTCTCAGTCAACTGGCCCTCAGTAAACCGGTTCACTTGATTCAGGGAGGAGACACCCGCCAGGAGTCCGTCTATAACGGCTTACAAGCCCTTCCCGAAGATGCCCGCCATGTTCTCATCCATGATGGGGCCAGGTGTTTGGCAACGCCGGATCTCTTTAATCGCTGTGCCAAAGAGGTTCAGACCTGTCCCGGACTCATTGCCGCGATTCCGGTTAAAGATACCATCAAAGTCGTCAACGACAACCTAGAGATTCAGGATACCCCCGATCGCCGTCGTCTCTGGGCCGCCCAAACCCCGCAAGGCTTCGAGGTGGCTACCCTGAAGGCTTGCCACGATCGCGGCCGGCGAGAGGGTTGGCAAGTCACCGACGATGCGGCATTATTTGAGAAATGTCAGCTTCGGGTTCACATTGTCCCCGGCGAAGACACCAACCTAAAAGTCACCACCCCCATCGACCTCACTATCGCCAGCTTCGTCCTCAACCACCGCGATCGCCAATCTTAACCCCAAAACCCCCAACAGATCGATTAAGCTAAAAAACGGATTCCCCCAAGGGCGGGGTGAGTTATCCCCTCTTGCCTCTTGCCTCTTGCCTCTTGCCTCGGGCGACCACAAGGGTACGCCCCTACGTCTTTTCTGTTCCCTATTCCCTATTCCCTATTCCCTTAAAAAACCATGCCACGCACACAACGCAACGACAATTTCATCGATAAATCCTTTACGGTGATGGCAGATATCATCCTTAAAATTCTGCCCGCCAAACAATCAGCCAAAGAAGCCTTTGCCTATTATCGTGATGGGATGTCCGCTCAAGCCGATGGCGAATATGCCGAAGCTATGGACAACTACAAAGAAGCCTTAAAACTTGAAGATGACCCCAACGATCGCAGTTATATTCTCTATAACATGGGGCTAATTTATACTAGCAATGGTGACCATGACAAAGGGCTAGAAAAATATCACGAAGCCCTAGAATTAAATCCTCGGATGCCCCAAGCCTTTAACAATATCGCCGTGATTTATCAATATCGAGGGGAACGGGCCAAGGAAGAAGGAGATTTCGATGCCTCGGAAGCCCTGTTTGATAAGGCTGCCGACTATTGGAAACAAGCCGTTCGCTTGGCACCCAATAACTACATTGAAGCGCAAAACTGGATGAAAACGACAGGTCGTGCCTCGTTAGATGGCTTCTAAAAGTTACCCCAATCGAACAGAAACCCGCCCAAAAACACAGGTCACATTGCTTTTTAATTCAAGAAATTACCATGAGTAAATTTAATCGTGATGATGTCAAAAAAGTTGCCCATTTGGCTCGTTTACAATTAACAGAAGCTGAAGAAACTCAGTTTGCTGGTCAATTAACTGGGATTTTGGACTATTTTGAACAGTTGGAAGAGTTGGATACGGAGAACGTAAAACCGACCGCCCACGCCATTGATATGCGAAATATCACTCGCGTTGATCAGCAAGAATCCTATCCTCATCGGGACGATTTGTTGGAGTCCGCCCCCGACCGTGAAGATACGTTTTTCAAAGTTCCTAAAATTATGTAGTTTGTGATGTAGTTTGTTGCGGTTGGCGATGACGTTGGCGGAATTGTTCCTCACAAACCGCGTCGAGGAAGGGTTGGGCCAAGGATTCGAGATGGCGATCGCCCCAGTCCCCGGAGATGGCCGTAATCGCGATATCCTCGGGACTGGGGTAGTGAACCGAGAAGCCGAGATGACAGAGGCGTTCCAAGCCAATCTCTAGGGGGCGATCGCCAATTCCCAGCTTCTCCTGAATCACCTGTCGCGGCCGGGGTTCACCGGTTCGGCTAAGATATTTGGCAATCCCAATCAGCGTTAACCAGGCTTGCTGACCGGTTTCGGCCAGTCTCTCGATGCAGATGGCCTCGCCGCTGGGTTGGCGGCGATCGCCCAACGCCATCTCCGAGGTGATCGACTCCCCGCTGGGACGGACATCGATAAGGCGAACTTGATATTTCGGGATCTTAGAGGACGTTTTCGAGTTCGTGTTGACATCGAGTTCAACAATTACATCACAGGGATTGGGGGGAAGTTCGTCTTTATAATGACCCCACCAAGTTCCCGGAAAGCTGCGATCGCCACTGGCGTCTTGCAGTTGAAAATGGGTAATCAGATATTGTAACTTCTGACCCTTAACTTGCAGTTTCCGGTGATAAGCCCCCTCAAACTGGCATTGTCGCAGCAATAAACGAGGGACGGGGTTGCCCATTCCACAGGGTTCGAGGTCTTTCAACTCGGCAAATAAATCTTGTCCTAAGTCGGCCACTGTCACCTCTAAGTCATAGTTGAGGATCGGTTGTATCCCCCCAACCCGTCCGAGGCGTTGCAAGAGTTGTTGATTGAGGGCTTCTCGTAATAGGGGCAAATTCTCTAGGGGAAGACTTAATCCCGCCGCAAAGGGATGACCGCCAAAACGATGCAGCAGATGGGATTGACTGTTGACTAACTCATAGAGATCCAGGCCGGCTACCGATCGGGCCGACCCTCGGGCAAACGGAGGGTCACTAAAGGGGTCTTCGCAGAGTAAGAGAGTGGGCCGACCCCATTGACTGGCGATTTGGCCGGCCACGAGGCCTAACACCCCGACATCCCATTGGGGATCGCTTAAGACAATGACGTTGGTGGTGGAGAGGTCGGTCTGTTGCAGTTGGCGTTGCACACTTTGCAAGACTCGCTGTTGCACTTCTTTGCGGCGATCGTTGGCGTCGTTGGCTTGTTGGGCAAGCTGGCGGCTGCGATCGCCATCGCGAGAGGTCAACAACTCTACACAAAAGCTGGCATCGCCATAAATGCGGCTGACGGCGTTGATGCGTGGCCCAATGCCAAAGGAAATATCCGTGGGGCGATCGCCATGGCGTTTGCAGCCAAGCAACAGTTCTTTGACCCCTGGATGGGTGGGCGTTTCGAGTTGTCGTCGCAGTTGCACTAATCCCCGTTGGGCTAAATAGCGACAATCTCCCCGCAACTCCACTAAATCCGCAATCAAACCGATGGCCACTAAGTCCAAGAGACTCTCTAACGGCTGTTGAGGAATCTCGGGTTGGGCGGCGTAGAGGGCTTCAACTAATTTATAGGCCACCGCCACCCCCGACAGATGATACAGAGGATGATCCGCAGGGAAATTGCGAGGGTTAATGAGGGCCGTCACCGGCGGCCGTTGCGGTAACAGAGTATGGTGATCGGTGACGATGATATCGATGCCTAACTCGGCGGCGTATTGGATTTCGTCGAGATTGGTACTGCCCGTATCACAGGTGACGATGAGGCGAATCCCCGCCGCTGCTAACTGTTCGAGTCCAGGCCGATTCAGTCCATGAGACTCGGTGAGGCGATTGGGAATGTGGTAGGACAAGTGTGGCGGATCTTGGCCACGGTCGAAAAACTGCCCCAGTCCCTCCCAAAGAACTGAGGTAGCCGTTACTCCGTCTGCATCGAAATCGCCCCAGATGGCCACTTGTTCTGAGTTGGCGATCGCCTGTTGCAGACGGGCGATCGCCTGCTGCATTTCTGCCCCAAATGCAGTTGCAGGAGTCGGTTGGTAATAGTCTGGATTGAGGAACCCTCGCAGGTCCGAGAGGTCTCGTTGGTTGCGATTCCACAGTAGCGTTGCCAAGCGTCTCCCCCCAGTAGGGGCGTACCGTTGCACCGCTCGTATAAACTCAGCCGGTGGCGCGTTTGGGGTGCTACAGTGCCAAAAGGCTGGGGGATGTGACCGCTCCATCTACTCTCTCCACGTCGTCCACTGCCTCTCATTAACTGTTGTCTTTGATTGTCGAGGAGAAACGGGAGGGATTGAAATGACCGGGGAGGTTATTCCCTCATTGGCTGCAACCTGAGGAATTTGGGAAATGTTGTCTTCGCAATCAAGATCGGCTAGGTCTAGGAAGGAATCAGCATCAGGGGAGGCCGTTGGCGGTCTGCGGTATCTCTGGGGCGATCGCCGAGAGGGTGAGGCACACCGCCGAGAGCGAGATGCCCGATAGTGGTGTTTTTTCACGGAATCAGCACGTCCCGGACAAATGTCGAAGCTTTGACCGAGATGAGCCGCATCTAAGGTCATCCTCACCGATTCTGAGACATCCCGCAGCCAGAAGGCACAGCTTGACTCTTCCGCCTGACGACGCAGTTCCACGAGTGAGGCCAGGCCGTTGCGATCGATATGGTGAATATCACCGAGATCGACAATCCAAGTTTTTTGCCCAGCCGCCACCGTCGTCAGAAGTTGTCCTAACTTCCGTTTCAGTTTGGCTGCACCATGGGCGTTGAGTTTTCCGTGGGGTCGCAGGACGATGGCCATCGCCGGTTTTACACTCCCTCGATTGGGCAATCAGGTCTCAAACAACGGTTCAGAAGGGTTAAAACCTGTGTTTCCTGGGCATGAAGCCTGAAAAAGACGTCAGGAAACCGGGTGCATCCATCCTACCGTGAAATTTTGTTGGCTTTTAGGCTGTTTAGATAACTTTGTCAAAGTTTCATAGAACTTTTAGCTTAGCTTTGCAAACTGGCTCGCTTTCAGGGGGGATTAGTGAAATCGTTATCGATTTGTTGCCAACTTATGTTGACTTAAAAATCAACATAAGTTACACTGAAACAAGTTGCAACCCCAATCTCAAGTTACGATCGCGAAACCCCTATCGGCCGGGTAGTCTTCTAAGATAAGGAAGCTCTGCTGATCTAAGCCAACATGACCAGACTTCAATATCTACTCATGATCGGTGTCGCCAGTCTCAGTCTGGCGATCGCCATGCCCGTTTCCGGCCCACTCCAAGCCAGCGAGAGTCTCCCAACCCTTGTCACCTGGCAACCTAATATCTTAGAAGCGATTATCCTAGGGATGGTGCAAGGACTAACGGAATTTATCCCCATCAGTAGTTCAGCCCACCTGAAAGTGGTACCTGAGTTTCTCGGTTGGGGCGATCCGGGAGCCTCTTTTACCGCCGTCATTCAACTCGGTAGCATTGTGGCCGTGATTTGGTACTTTTGGGGGGATTTAATTCAAGTCTTTGGCGGTGGCTTGCGAGCGGTTCGCGATCGCAACTACCAAAGCGAAGACTTTAAAATTGCCCTGGGCATTGTCATCGGAACCTTTCCCATTGCCATCATCGGCTTAATCATCAAATTCGGCTTGCGAGAGTTTTATGAAGTCACAGCCCGCAGTTCCCTAGTGATTGCCATTGTTTCGATTGTCATGGGGCTATTACTGGGCCTGTCCGAACGCTTTTGTCGCCACAAACGCAACTTTGAACAACTCACCAGCCGAGATGGCATCCTAATGGGATTCGCCCAAGCCTTAGCCCTAATTCCCGGCGTCTCCCGGTCCGGTTCAACCATGACCGCTGGGCTGTTTTTGGGCTTAGAACGGGCCACCGCCGCGCGATTTTCCTTCCTCTTGGGGTTGCCGGCCATCACCCTAGCTGGACTCGTCGAAATGGGCGATGTCATCGATGCCACTCAGGAGGTGGGCCTGTGGCCTCTAACGGCTGGCATCCTCTCGGCTGGAGTCTTTTCCTATCTGGCGATCGCCTGGCTCATTAACTATCTAAAAACCCAGAGTACCTGGCTATTTGTCTGGTACCGAGTTGCCTTTGGCATTGTAATTTTAGTCGGGCTAAACATGGGTTTATTGCAACAGTAATGCCGGACTTTACGCCGTAACCGTGATGAGACAACCTGCTTCGATACCCGTCGGAATTTCTGACCTATATACCCTCAATGGACAACGGATCAGCCTCAGTCAAGAACTCGGACGAGGTGGCGAAGGGAGTATTTATGCCATTGCCGAACATCCCCAGTGGGTGGCCAAGCTGTACCATGCCAACAAACTCACCCCCGACGGCTTAGCGAAGCTACATTTGAGTCTACGCTATCCGCCACAAAACCCCGCCATTGCCGCTCCCGTTGACTTGTTGCTCAATCATCGAGGTCAAGTCTTGGGGTTTATGATGCCACGGGTTCCCCAAGGCTATCCCCTCCACGATCTCTATACACCCCGCAGTCGTCGTCAGAAACTGCCGTTTTTCACCTATACCCATCTGCATCGAGTGGCCCGCAATCTCTCAGTGGCCGTGTCAGCGTTACATCATCGCGGCTATGTCATTGGTGATGTCAATGAGTCCAATATGTTGGTGAATCCTTCGGCGTTGGTGTTTCTGATTGATACCGACTCCTTCCAAATTCGCGATCGCCGTTCTGGGGTGGTGTACCGCTGTGGCGTGGGTAAACCTGAGTTTACGCCACCGGAATTGCAGGGGAAACGCTTCGATCGCTGCGATCGCACCCCCGCCCAAGATGCCTTTGGAGTCGCGGTTTTGATTTTCCAACTACTGATGGAAGGAACCCATCCCTTTGATGGAGTCTATCTCAAATCCGGTGAACCGCCCTTAATTCAAGATCGCATTTTAGCCGGCTATTATCCCTATGGCCAGCGTTCGGTTCCTGTGCGGCCCAAACCCTTTGCCCCGCCGTTAACGACTCTACATCCCCAGTTACAAGCTCTATTTCTACGCTGTTTTGAGACGGGCCATCAGCGTCCAGAATACCGTCCTACGGCCGATGAATGGGCCATGGCCCTGACTCAAGCCGAACAGTCTCTCATCTCCTGTCAGCGAAACCCTCGCCATCGCTATGGGAGCCATTTGGCCAGTTGTCCTTGGTGCGATCGCACTGAAAAACTCGGCGGACGCGATCCCTTCCCAGGTCCTAATACGATTGTGCCACCGGTCCCGAAACGGCGATCGCGACCGAAACCCAAACCCCCCCGACGGGTTGAACCCACCATCTACCAGGCCCCACCTCGCCGCTTCGCCCGGCCCAAAAAACCCTTTCGCCGCAATTCTCGTCCCTGGCAGGTGATTATCGGTGGGACTCTCTCCTTAATCCTCGGCTATGGCGGCTATCAACAATGGCAGATTGAACAAGGCCGACAGATGAAGGTGCAAGAAATTGCTCAACTGTATGGTAGCGGGCAATATGAACGCTGTTTACAGGCGGTACGCCAGGTTCCTTTGTCGCTGCGGCAGCGGGTTCAATCTCTCGGCGATCGCTGTCATCTCGGACAAGCCCGACAATTGGTGGGTTCGGGTCAGTTTAGCAGTGCCTTGGCTCAATTACGACGACTTGACGATCCTGCCCTAGCTCAAGACACCATCGCCCATCTGCATCAGCAGATTACCTCAGGACTCCTCGACGAAGCCCAACAATCGTACAATCAGGGGAAGCCTGAAACTGCTCTGGCGGTGTTAAACCGGGTTCCTCAAGGGACTCTCAGCCCCGCGCAACGGCAGGAGTTGGCTCGTCAATGGCAACAGGGGTGGGAGGAGAATCAACGGCGGTTTGAGGCGGCCCAGGCGGCTTTGGGGAATGATAACCCTCAAGAGGCGATCGCCCAAACTCAGGAGTTGACGACAGAACATTGGCAGCAGCAGGGGCAAGAACTCCGCGATCGCGCCTATGGGCAACTCGTCAATCAGGCTCTCACTCAGGAGAACCTCAGTCAAGCTGAAGGGTGGCTTGAGAAGATCCAAGATCCCCGTCAACGTAGCCGCCTCACCGCTCGCTTGGGGACTCTGCGCGATCGCCTTGAGTACGAAGCCAACCGCGACAGGGTACAACAAGCCTGGACTGCCCTCTATGACGGGGATTTCCAACTGGCTCAAGCGCATCTAAACCAGTTAAGTGGTGACATCAGCCGACTCAACAGCTTGGGCGATGAACGGCCCGAACGTCTCCGCCAAGCTCTCTCGAATTATCGTCAACTGCAAACTTGGCTGATCAGTGACGAGTGGCAACGAGCTAATACTTGGACTCGTCAACAACTGCAACGCTTTGCCAATCGGCGAGTTTCTTGTGAGGAGGTGCAACTGTTAGATCAACTTTGGAATGAGCAAAGTTCAGGAGAACAGGGCTTACGGCAACAATTAGAGTATAAACAGGAGCAAGAGATTTTAGGACAACTTAATCTCAGTTTAGAGCAACAGCAGCAGTTAAGTCAGATGTATCCCCGGCGACTTGTGAGCGGTCAAACGGGTGCCGATCTCGATTATCGCTTGGTGAATTGTTTGGGTTTGAATCAAGAATAACTGCGTTTTTTGAGTTGTATTAAATAATAAATAAAGACAATAACAAGAGTTAGAAAAAAACTTAAAATAGCGAAGACCAAAAAGACAACACCTGCCGTAACCCCTTCAATTCCAGCGATATCATAGTAAAAGCGTTGACTCACTCTCAAATCTAGGGTATTCTCAGGATTACGATGAAAGATAAACTCATAGACGGGATAGCGATCGTTGGCAATTTGCCCTGTCCCAAAGGCGACCAGAACATATTTTTCTCCCGCTGAGTCTTGGACTTCAATAATTAGTCCGCGAACGTTATTGGCAGCTAGTTCTTCATAGCCGGGTTCAAGGGGAAAGAGGCGATCGCTGGCGAGTATTGCCGCTTCAATCTCTCCAAGTTTAGAAGGGTCAATTGTCGGGAAAACTTGATTCAACAAACCTTGATTGTAGAGAGAAATCAGTACCCGTGAACTATCACAAAACTCCGTATTACAGCGATTTGAAGCACAATAGGGCAAGTCATCTGAGAGAGGCGATTGTCGTGATGAAGAACAGTTCCAGTCTGGTGCAATCTCGAAGCGAGGTGGTTCGATTGTTTCAGGGGCGATGATGGGTGTAATTGATTGAATCTCACTCCAGCCATTGACCATTCTTGGAACAGGAGGCGGCGTGACGAAATAGCCCCAATACATCCTAGAAAATGTTGATCCTAACCCCGCCGAGAGGATTAACAACGGCACAAATAAACGCAGAAAACGTTGAACCATAGAGCTAATACAAATGTTCATTCAGTGGGGGCAAACGGCACCTCAACTATCGCTCGCTGAACCCCGTTTGCCCCGACAACTCGATACCCCAGGCAACCTATTAAACGGTATCTACTGAAGACCCTAAATCAAACATTCTGGTCTGCACAAATTGCCGCACCAATCAAGCCAACTTTCGGTTCTAAGACTACCTCGACCGGAATTTCTTTGAGCAACGGACTAACTCGTCCCTTATCCAAATACGCTGTCATAAAGGTATCATTGCGATGGAGGAGGGGCAAAATTTTTGCCGCAATGCCTCCCGCAACATAAAGACCGCGGTAGGGCAATAGTTTCAGGGCTAAATTTCCCGCTTCCGCACCATACGCTGACACAAACATCTCCATGGTTTTCTGAGAAATCTCGTCAGATTCATCGAGAGCAGCGTTCGAAATTGCGGCGGCGGGAGTTTCTAACGCCAGCATTTGACGACTATTGGGGTGATTTTGGAAATGGCGATCGCACAAAAACTGGTAAATTGAGACAATCCCTTGGCCCGAAACCACCCGTTCAACCGAAACTCGCTTCAGAGACTGGCTGGTTTTGAGATAATCCAAGAGGTCAAATTCCAGGGGGGTACGAGGTGCAAAATCGCTATGTCCGCCCTCTGTTGCCCCCACATGGGTCTGTTTTCCCCGACCGATGAGAAAACACTCCCCCAGTCCCGTTCCTGCCCCTAAAACCGCCAAAGGCGCGTCGCTTCGCTGTTTCTGGCTGGGGTCGGCCTCCTGAAGCACATGTAAATCCTCGGCCTGAAGTCCGAGAACCCCATAGCCAATCGCCGCGAAGTCGTTAATCAAAGTGACCGCCTCAATCATCAACTCGTCGGCGAGGCGGCGTCCCTCTAGGGACCAAGAGAGGTTCGTCAGTTGTGAGCTGTTGTTGACCACTGGGCCGGCGATACCGAAACAGGCCCGAGCCACGTCACCGGAGTAATCGGCCTCGTCTAAGAAGGCTTTGACGATGGGAACTAAATCAGGATAGTCCTGACTAGGATAGTTCTGCTCATGCAGTAACTTCAATTGGGGACAGTCTTGGTCTTGAGTGACTTCAACTAATCGGAGAATGGTTTTGGTTCCGCCAATATCACCGGCGAGGACAACGCTCATACAGACTTGACTCGATAGAGTTTCCCTTTCAATTTAAGCTAATTTAAGCTCAAATTTGTCTGCAACCCTCAGCTCAATTGAAGCGGACTTGGGTTTCACTCTCCCTCAAATGGCTGGTGTCTCCCTTGAGGTCAAGACGCCAACCGCCATCGGTCTCGGTTAACTGCACTAAGCTACAGCAGGCGGCCTGAATCTCAACCGGTTCAGCCAGCAATCCTTGGGTCATTCCGGCGACGGTGGCCCCATGACCGACGAAGAGAACATCTCCCGAGGTGTGAGCCACCAGATGACGAGCGGTGTCCCCCGAACGTCGCCAACAGTGCTGTTCGCGGGGTTCGGGATAGTGGGGATGGAGGTGGGAGCGATGGCTGAGGTCAAGGCGAGGAAATTCTGCCTGTAACTCTTGGGGAGAGGCGATTTCGGGCATTTCCGTCATCCAGTCAGGATTGAGCCATTCGCCGATTCCCGCTTCGAGATAGAGGGGAACCTCCAGTTGTTCAGCGACAGCGTGAGCCGTGGTGACGCAACGGCGGAAGGGAGAGCTGAAAATGGTCAACTGTCCGGGTTTGGCGTCTCGCTCAAGTCGTTCGGCCAGGTCTTGAGCCTGTTGTAACCCCAGTTGCGAGAGGGGAGGGTCATAACGTCGGGGAGCGGTTTCAAACCATTCAGGATATTGGAAATCGTAGCGATGACCATGGCGAGCAATCCAGATGATTCGCTCGGATGAGGGATTAACACTTGGCTTGGAGGTCATGGGAAGAATGGGTCGAGGTTCACGTTGCTTTAAAATGGAATTGCTCGGCATCCTGTCTATCAGCTTAAGCAATGTCATGGGGCAATTCAATCGCAACTCAGTTGTTTTTAGACCTTGATTTAGTACGGGTTGTGCAACGAATGGTCGCTAAATGACGCTAAATGACATTGATAAGCGATAAGGGGATGGGTAGCGGTAGCTCGATGATATCGAATGGATGCAACGGGTCAGGTTAAGACGAGAATAAGCGTTTCCCCGTTGTTTGTTGTTCATTGTTTATGGCTATCAGAGTAGCGTCCAACTAGAGAGTCCCGTTAAAGAGGTTTATGGCTAAACGACGAAAAAAAACGTTTCCCTGTGGACATAAAGGCTATGGCAAAACCTGTCATCGCTGTGAGCAGGAACGACGTGAGCAGGAGAAGCAATGGCAAGCTCTGCAACAGAAACAACTTGAAAAGAAAGCCTGGGAAGCAACGTTTGAGCAGGATGATATTGATTTGCGATCGCTCCCTCAATATGTCGTCTTAAAGGCTAGGGATATTATATCGGGGTTAGCACAACAGCAGAGTTATCGAGACTTTAATGGTAAGCGCATGAGACACGATCGCCAAATTATTAGTATCCCCATCACTCGTAATTATCGCATGATTTGCCGAGATGATGGGGAATTTGTCATTCCTCAATCGGTGCTATCTCATGAGGATTACAACGTTAAAAAACCGGGAGCTTAAGTGAGTTCAGCTTAACGGATTAACTGAGATCCGCGCAAATGCGATCGAAAGCGGCGGCGGGGTGGTCCGCCTGGGTAATAGGACGACCAATGACGAGATAGTTGGCCCCCGCTTGCAGCGCCTCCTGGGGAGTCATGACCCGTTTTTGGTCGCCTGAAACCCCCCAGGAAGGGCGAACACCGGGGCAGACAAGGAGGAACTCATGACCGCAGATTTGTCGCAGTTGCTGGGCTTCCTGGGGGGAGCAAACGGCTCCTGCTAACCCGGACTCCTGGGCTAAGAGTGCCATCTTTAGGGCATATTCGGGGAGTTCGATGGGAACCTGGAGGTCAAAGGCCAGTTCGCGGGCGTTGAGGCTGGTGAGGAGGGTGACGGCGATCGCCCTTGGTAGAGGCTGTCCAGCGGCGGCTGCGCCCTCTTCTAGCGCCCGTTGAGCCGCTTTTAGGGCGGGCCGGCCGGCACTGGCGTGTAGGGTCAGCAGGTCCACGCCATAGCGAGCGGCTGAGCGACAGGCTCCGGCCATAGTATTAGGAATGTCATGCAGTTTTAAGTCTAAGAAAATGCGTTTATTGTACGCTTTTAGATGATCGAGAATGGGAGGTCCGGCACTAATAAACAGTTCCAATCCAACTTTCCAAAATTGCACATTTGGCAATTGAGCCACTTGGGAGATTGCTGTTTCGAGATCGGGGACATCTAGGGGGACAATAATTCGTTCAGAAATAGAGGTATTTTCCATTGTTTTTTTGATATTTGTGAACTCTAATAGTATAGATTATAGAAAGGTCTTCTGGGTTTAGGGTGACAGGAAAAATTGATGGCAGATTAAACCCATTTCCGTAGGGGCGAAAAATCTTTCGCCCCTACTTGGCAAAAAAATTGCCCCTACGGCTTACGAAGGGGTAACGTTATCTCAAACCGGGTTCCCTGATTTGGAGTCGAATCACAAACAAGACTTCCTCCATGTTGCCTGACAATCGTCTCATAGCTATTATATAATCCTAAACCAGTTCCTTGTCCCACATCTTTAGTTGTAAAAAACGGCTCAAAAATCCTCGTTTGATGCTCTGGCTTGATGCCAATTCCATTATCGCAAATCAGAATTTGAACCAGGGATTCATCAAATAGACGAGTTTCCAAGCGAATCCGTCCCTGTAGCGGTGTTGTCTCAGTCTTTTGTCTAGCTCGAATCCCATCAATCGCATTATTGATGATATTCATAAAAACTTGATTGATGTAAATGGCAAAACATTCAATTTTGGGCAATTTACTGTAATGTTTGATAACTTGAATTGAGGGAGCGTCTGCATCTCGTAACCGATGCTGTAACACCAAGAGCGTGCTATCTAAGCCATCGTGAATATCGACAAACTTGAGTTCCGCCTCATCTAAACGGGAGAAATTTCGTAAACTGAGGACAATTCGTTGGATACGTTCTGAGCCAGAGCGCATCGATGTGATGAGTTTGAGGAAATCCTCTTGCAGAAACTCAATTCTGATGTCTCCAGATAAATCGGCGGATGTTTGACATAGGGGTTAACGGTAACGAACCAGGTCATAACGGTAGCCATTGACTTTGGGAAGTTGACGGCGTGGAACTCGCTCTCCAATGGGTTCATTAGCAGCAAATTGTTCACCACGATCGCCTAATTTGTGGGCATGAAAATTAACATACCAAACATCAAATTGAGGGGATAATTCTTGTAGTTCTTGTGTTAAGATATCGGTGGGATAGCTTTGAGAGTTGGGATGTGCAAGGAGAAAGTATTGAGGTTGTGAAAAGTCTAATTTGGCTAACTCCCAGGCGATCGCCTGCAAGCGCCCGGTCTGTCCATGATGCTTATGAGTTGTGGCTAGAACCACCGGTACATCAGAGGTTTGGCGGATAACTTGCGCTAGGCGATCGCCGCGATGATGTTGCAAATAACTAAAATTGGTCACCACACTCAAACTTCCTAAAACTGCAATTATAGCCAATCCATAGAGTTGTTTTGACCGACAATTACAAGCTGACTCTAAGCCAGAAGCAAGGATTAAGATAACAACAGGCAACAGTGGGAAAAAGAAGCGCGGCGCTAGCGTTAAATCATTGCCCGTCAAATAGGTAATTCCTAAAAACAATAAAAGTCCCACGACAAAGACCTCCAGCCAAATTCTGGACTGGGGAGGATGGTGCGGGGCAACTAAATCCAGCAAAGTCCACAATTTACCAAGAATAAAGAGTAAGAAAAGTCCCGTTATGATAATCCACCAAAGTGGCAAAACGAGGGCATCCAGAGGCGCCATCAACACCATCGACACCAACCATAAAATGGTTCGTCCCAGCGGTGGAAAAATGCCCAAATCACCATCCGTCACCCAATCCGTTAAATCACTGTCCGCAAATCGTCCCCAAACCGGAAGCCAAACCAGTCCAGCCACCGCCGTACCCACCGCCGCCACTCCCACCCCTCGCCAGGGTTTAGCGGTGCGAGAAATCGGTCTTTGTAGCTGTCCCTGACACCAATGTTTCCCTAAAACCAGCCCTTGAATGAGGGGAACTAAACCAAAAAAGTAATGGACAGCAATGCCTAAGCCATTGACAAAAATCCAAAACAATGTCCAACCCCAGAGCCATCGACGGGCCGGGGAATGGCTCTGTACGAGACTTTCGACGGCTAAACTAAAAGCATAAAACGAGGCGATCGCCAGTAGAATAGCTAACGTATAGTGGCGTGCTTCTTGGGCCAAGAAAATCCCCAGCGGAGACAACGCCATCAACGCCGCCCCTAACTCAGCCACCGTCTCCGAAGCGAAGGAGCGTTTCGCCAAACCATACAGCGCCGGAATCGTTAACGCGCCCCACAACGCCGAAAACGCCCGACTGGCCCAGAGAAGCTGCTCTTGGGGAAACCCTTGTAACCAGAGATGATTGAACAAAAAATAGAGCGGTGGGTGGGTGCTTTCGCTCATCAGATGCTGCCAGACATCCCCCAGGCCCGCCGTTGGGGAGCGTTGTAGCGGCTCCAGTAACTGGTCCGGGGAGATAAACTGATTCAGGGGAACCCCAAGAAAGCTATTCCCCAAACTAAAGACGAGGGTGGCACATTCATCGGTCCAGGGGGGCAAAGTTCCTAAACCGATACATCGTAATACGAGTCCCAGTAGGAACCAGGCGAAAAGTCTCATCAGCAAGAATTAGCAAGTCGGCATATAGATAAATCCTAAAACCAGCCGAATCAGGATATTTTCTGACTATCAACGATTTGATTCATGGTCGGCTTCCAGTTTACCCCCTGTCGGTGGACGCCGCTCATAGAACCGCAGTTGAACTCCCCCTTGTAACTCAAAAGAATCAGGGAGGCGGCGGAACTCACCCGTCAGGGCTTTATTTTGCAAAAACGCCTCCGAGATTAGACGTATCATAGTCTGAGATTGCGATCGCACCACCTGTTCATCCCCCAACTCAATCAGTTGCGGCGGCGTCGCCACAATCACCACATCCGCCTCCAACACCGTTGCCAAGGGAGAAACAGGGCCATCAAAAATGGCGACGGGGAGCAACGTCAGGGGAGACGACGAACCAAACCGTTGGAACGCCTCCGACTGAAACATCGACGCATTCACCTGATTCGAAGCCGCCAACAGCGCCACCGTTTGTTGCTGCTGGCTCAACGCCTGTAACCGTAGCAACAATCGCTCCAATTCCGCCGTATCCTGTCGCACCAGCGGCGGGTGAGCCTTGGCCAAAAAACGGTTTAGGGGAACTCTGGCCAACACTCGTTCTGGGAAAGGTTCCGAGAGCGTTGACGACTGGGGTACAGACAACATCCCCAACCCTGACGAGACATTCACCAACAAATAGGCCCCCAAGAGCACCAATCCCCAACGTCGTTGCCGCTTCTCCATTAAAACCTCAATGAACGCCAACAGGCCCAAGACTAACCAAGGCGTTAGATGTAGCGTGTAGTGAAGATTGCCATAGCGCAACTTCAGCAACACAACCGCTAACGATAACCCCGCCGCAAGTCCCACAACCCGCCAACCCGGCTGGCCCCAGCGTTGACTGAGCAACCATCCCATTATCGCTATGGCCCAAAGTCCCCAACCATAGGCCGCTCCCGTGCGCGAGAGCATCACCCCCAGGGGCAAACTCCAAAGCTGATAGCGACTGCTGAAATCCGTTGTCACCGCTCCTTGAGTGAACTCCGGGGCAACAATGGCCATAACGACTAGACTGACGATACCCACCATCGCCAATCGTAACCAGAGAATTAGGGATTTTTGCCAATGGTTTCGAGCGCTCAAGAGTTGCGATAGGGCCACCGCCAGCAACAATGTTAAGGCAGCATAGGCAAAATGACGACGTAGCAGAACCGTCAGAGCCAGCATCGCCCCCAGGGCCAGAATTTGCCAAGGTTGTCGGAGGCGGGGATAGCGCAGATAGAGCCACGTTGCCCAAACCAAGACCATCGCGCCGCCAATGTCGGGATAGCCGCGCAACATGGGAATCCAGGTCATGGGCAAGAGTAGGGTTAAAACGGTGCTGAACCAGAAGACAGGCCGTTTCCCCCAGGTTCCTAAATGGCGCAAGGGCAGTTCTGTGGCAATTGCGCCCATCCCGAGAGCAAAAGGGATGAGGTACATTAGGGCCAGACTGAGAATATAGGCCAGGCGGCTATCGTTTCCTACCTGGAGAATTGGCAGCAGGGGCAGACTATGCAGGGCGTTTTTCTGTTGACTCAGGGTTTGACGCACAAACTCCCAGCCGTCACTGGGGGATTGGCGAAAGGCATCGGCCACAAGAATGGCGTAGTTATGATAGTCGGCGTAATCCCACCAGTAAAAGCCTGTTTCGGGAGTGATATAGCGAATAACGAGGCTGACAACTGTCAGCAGCAAGAGGACAGCGGCGAGGCCGTCGCTGGCGCGGAGTTGGGTCATCAACGAACTGTGAGATTGTGCAAATGGACAGGAGTTGCGTCAGCGGCGTTAAGGCTGAGTCGCAGATAGGCCGCATCCTCGGCGGGAGTTAGGCTCAGAGCATCCTGGAATGGCTGGGGGGAGGTGATGGGGTCACCGTTGGCGTTGAGGAGTTGTAGGGAGATGGGGGTGGTTTCGGGGCTGAGACTCATCTCGACGGTGACGCGGCGAGGGTTGGGAAATTTGCCTATATATAGGAGATGAACGGGTTGGGAAGATGTCTCTAGGGTCAGGTTCGCGGGATTGCTGCCTTGATATTGGCCGCCGAGGGGAGTTTCTGGGGTGAGATTGACCCAGTCTGATTGTAAACCGG
>CAZXWM010000024.1:0-20302 GCA_964644215.1 uncultured Phormidium sp. | reverse complement strand
TAGCTTTTAAATACGCCGTTTGATAGGTGACATAGCCATAGGCCATCGAGTGAGATTTATTGAAGCAATTGGAGGCCACAAGACCCGTTTTTAAGAGGAAATTATGGTCGTTTGCAACCCCAATGTCGTAAACCTTCTGCACACCAACTCGACGGCGCGAGCAAATTTTAACCATAAACCCGGACTCCCAAATGCCAAACGTGACGCTAAAGCCTGATCCTAACAGACCCACTCAGCTTCAGGCAATGGCATAGCCGCCCCTAGGAAACTCAATAGTCCCCGCCAGCACCGCCGCCACCACTGTCACCACCGCCAAAGTCACCCCCCCCAGAATAATCGCCTCCAGAACCGCCTCCCCACGATCCTGAACTATAACCACCATCGGCCACTCCCGAATGACCACGACGACCACGACGACGGGACTTGGCGGATTTGGGGCGAACTGGGGGAATCTCTTTTTCCTGTCGGTTGTGATAACCACAGGCGAGACAATCTTGAATAGTAATTTTTTTAGATCCCCGATATCGGGTGTCTAGGATCATCGTCCACTGATTACATTCGGGGCAGGGAACAAACGGGGGAGATTTTATCAGATACGATCGCAAATGAAAGGATTCTGTAGAGTTAGGAAAACAGGTAGGACAACGCCAGCCATGAAACTCACTTTTTCCCAGGGTTTGTGCTTTTTGCTGGGCGGCGGTCAAGGCTGAATTGAGTTGTGATGTGGGGATGGCAACCATTGACGTTTTACAGGTTCGACAGACCGGTTTGTCTCGATGGGGGAACGTCGGTGTCAGCAGCCTAGGAGTAGCGGTTGTAACCGTAAACGTGACGAGAACCGAGCCAGCAAGCAGTAGACTCTCGGACGCAGCTACTCCTTGTAATGAGTTGTGGAACTGTATTAGAACGAAGCCAGTGACAGCTAGAGCGACCACCGCTGCGGCAGCAACGCCTAGGACTCCAACCATGTAAATCAGAATGAGCCATCTCTCAAAGGAATTGCGGGAATAGCGCAGCCGCTTCCGTAATCCTTGAATCATCTCCCAGAACGATGTCCCAATGGCGTAGAGGCTAACTGCTCCTAAGAGGCTCAGGCTCAGACCCCAGAGGCGATGGGAGGGGTCGAGACGCGCACTGAGCAGCAACAGACCGACGGACCCGGTTAATCCGCTCAAACCAGACCAAGCTCTGACTGGCTCGGGATTGCGCCATTTGTGGGACTCCACGATGACCGTTGACTGTGACGTAGGATCGAGGGGGAGAGTCGAGATCGGCCGATGTCGGCTATACCAGAAACTTAGGCATGATACTCCCATGAGGGCGATCGCCACCAAGGATGGATGATGCACCCGGCTGGTTTTGAGGTCCAGCAGGAGAGTGTGCAAGACCTCCAGAATGTCCGAATTCATGATTTTGGGGAATAAGCAACCGGCAACAGGGAACAGGGAACAGAGGTTAGACTGTCTTAACTGAGATGGCCCGAGAGCGACAGGTTTAAGTAAATTTGTCATTCTCGGACCATCAACGATCATGTTATCGTAGTCGTCTCGGAGAACTCCAGGTTAATCCCCTTAAGACCAACCGAGAGCTACTACCGATGAATCTAGTCCACACTTGGTCTCTGAGTCCCGATGTTCACACCGCTATTCTTATGCTGTTCCTAGCTTCAGATCCTGTTCGCACCAACACCGACCTAGCCACCATTGAAGCTGCTCGCCAAACTGTCAATAGTATTATTAGTAGTATTGATACCTCAGAATCTGATACCCCTTATGGTCACGTTTGGGATCTGTAAACGCCAACAGGCCTCGTCATTCGCCGTTAGTCTTATCAAATTCGTTACTCTAAAAAAACTGTCTGGAACGGCAAAATTTTCCTCCACCATCTGTGGCTGTTGATTCCGCCTGTGGCAGTCTAGGCAGCAAGTGAATGTATCTTTGTTGGGTTGATATTTGGACTGAGGCGGCTGATGTCCATTGGTGACATCATTCAACTTGTCCCACTAACTCCACTGCGATCGCCGTCCAATCTCCTCAACTTGTCCCCCATCTCGATCGATTCCGACTGTAACCCAAACAACTATGTTGAAACTGTTACAATACCACCTCCTTGAGACTCTATCGGAAAACATCACCACCATCGTCTATCGAGCGCTCAAGCAACCTGAAAATACCCCAGTCATCCTCAAAACTCTCATCAGCGACCATCCCCAAGCCACCGACATAGCACGACTGCGCTACGAATATAACCTGGTCTGCCAACTCAATCTGCCCGGAATTGCCCAACCCCAGACCTTAGAGAACTGGCAAGGACGACCTCTCCTAGTGATAGAAGACTTTGGCGGACGAGATTTAAGCTATTGGCAAGACCAGCAGTTGTTTGACCTCGAACAACTCCTCAGTATTGGTCAAAAAATTGCGATCGCCCTCGGACAACTCCATCAAGAACACATTATTCACAAAGATATTAAACCTAAAAATATCGTTTATAACCCTGATACCAATCAGCTAAAACTGATTGATTTTTCCATTTCCTCCCGTCTAAGTAAAGAAAATCCACAGCTAACCAGTCCCAATGTTTTGCAGGGAAGCCTGGCCTATATGTCCCCAGAACAAACCGGGCGGATGAATCGAGTCATTGACTATCGCTGTGACTTTTATGCCCTAGGGGTCAGCCTCTATGAACTGCTCACCGGACAGCTGCCTTTCGACTGCCAAGATCCCATGGAACTCGTCCATTGTCACATCGCCAAACCGCCCATTCCTCCACATCAGATCAACCCAGAGATTCCCGAAGTTGTCTCTGCTATTGTTCTGAAACTAATGGCAAAAACCGCAGAAGAGCGGTATCAGAGTAGCCAGGGCATCAACGCTGACCTAGAAACCTGCCGTCAGCAATGGCTAAGCACCAAATCCGTGACCGTTTTTCCGTTAGGACAACAAGACCAACAAGGACGCTTTAGTATTCCCGAAAAACTCTACGGACGAGATGCCGAAGTTGAGCAACTCCTCCATGCCTTTGAGCGCATTAGCTATGGCCCGTCCGAAATAATGCTAGTCGCTGGATACTCAGGCATCGGCAAATCCGCCCTGGTTAAAGAAATTTATAAACCCATTGTTCACAAGCGCGGCTATTTTATTAGCGGCAAATTTGACCAATTTCAACGCAATGTTCCCTATTCTTGCTTGATTCAAGCATTTCGAGAACTAATCCGTCAACTGCTCACGGAAACTGAAGCAGAACTGGTTGAATGGCGCAACAAGCTTCAGCTCGCTTTAGGCAAAAATGGCAAAGTCATCAGCGATGTCATTCCAGAAATAGAACTGATTATCGGAGCGCAACCTCCCATTTCGTCTCTGACAATTTCTGAAGCTCAAAACCGGTTTAATCTCGTATTTCAGACCTTTATTCAGGTCTTTACTCAGCCAGATCATCCCCTCGTCATTTTTCTGGATGATTTACAATGGGCAGATCCAGCTTCCTTGCAACTGATTCAGTTATTAGTCACAGATCCCGATAGTGAAAATTTGCTCATGCTCGGGGCCTATCGGGACAATGAAGTGAGTCGAAGTCATCCCTTGATGACAACTTTAGCGAAAATTAAGCAAGAAAAACTTGAAGTTACAACTTTAACTCTAGGGGCTTTGAGTTTAGACAATATCAGCGAACTTATTCAAGATACACTCAAGCAAACTGATTCTACTGTAGAGCCTCTTGCGAAACTTTTACTTGACAAAACTAAGGGCAATCCATTTTTTGTTAGACAGACTCTGAAATATTTACATAGTGAAAATTTGCTGCACTATGACAGCCAAACAGGTTCATGGCAGTGGAACCCAGAACAGTTGCTCAGTATTAGTATCACTGAAAATGTTGTGGAGCTAATGACTCGTGAAATTCAGCGACTTGACCATTCCAGTCAGTTTGTGTTGCAACTTGCAGCTTGTATTGGCAATAAATTTGATATTAATATTTTAGCGATTGTTAATAAAAAATCTCCTGCTAGAACGGCTGCCGATCTCCGGGGAGCAATTCAGGCTGGCTTGGTGATTCCGTTAGATCAAAATCATGACCTGTCTGAGGATATTGAGGAGATCGCTGATATTAAGATTGTTTATAAATTCTTACACGATCGCGTCCAACAAGCCGCCTACTCTCTAATTCCCCCTGAACACAAACAAGAGGTTCATGTACGGGTTGGACAGCGTTTACTAGAACAGACTGACGCTGATACCTTAGATGAGCGTTTATTTGATATTGTCAATGCTCTCAATATCGGAGCTAGCTTGATTGACGCAGAATCTGAGCGACTTCAGCTCGCTGAACTCAATCTAAACGCTGCTCTGAAAGCAAAAGCATCAGCAGCCTACAGTTCAGCCCTCGACTACCTAAAACAAGCACGTCAATGTTTACCAGAGATGGACTGGGATAACCACTATGATCTGACTTTGACGATTTATACAGAATTGATTGAAGTGTACTATATTCAAGCTCAGTTCACCGAAGCACAACAGATGTCAGATAGGGTGTTTCGTCATGCTAAAACATTGCTGGATAAAATCAAAATTTATGAATTTAAAATTCAATTCCTAATTGCCCAAAATCAGATGCTAGATGCGATCAATACCGCTCTAGTTGCCCTGGAGTTATTAGGCTATCCCCTCGAAATTAAACCCGAAACCCTAACGTTAGTTCGTCCTCTACCGCAACTAGAGGAACTGCCAGACTATCCTGAAATGACAGATCCTCAGAAACTGGCTGTCTTAAAGATTCTAACAATTGTCAGTGGGCCAGCCTATCAAGCACAGCCGGAATTATTGCCCTATATCACCGCTCACGGCCGCAATCTCAGTTTGCAGTTTGGACATTCCTCCTTAGCCGCCTATTCCTATGGAATGATTGAAACTGCTTTTCCTGACATTGAGATGACGTATTACACTGGGATAATTTCTCTGAAGGTCTTACAGCAATATCCTTCCGATGCTCTTAAATGCAAAGTTTATATGCTGTTTAACTCCTTTATCAGGCATTGGAAAGAACCTCATCAGCAGACGATTCCGGCCCTAGATGAAACCATTTCCATAGGCATGGAAACTGGTGATGTTGTCTATGCTGCTTATTGTGCCATGTGGTCTTGTGGCTATATGGTCGTGATAGGACTGCCTTTGGCTGATGTGGCAGAGCAGCAGCAAACCTATCTAGATTTGTTGGCAACAATCAAACAGAATCATGGACTCTATCCCGCTAAAACTTGGCGACAATTTGTGCAGAATCTTCAAGGAGATATTTCTACGGCACTGACCCTAGACGGGGATTATTTTAAGGCTAGCGATCGCGCCATATTGGAGATGTCTGGCAATCGAATGCTGCTGTTTTTCGTCTATTTTGCCGAGGCGTTGTTAGGTTATCTCTTTAAAGATTGGGCATTCGTTCAAGAAAAAATGCCCTTCGCTTCAGACTATAAGGATGCGGCGTTTTCGTCTTTGCTGTTTTGCTACTACTATTTCTATGAAACCTTGATGAATTGCGCCATTTATCCTCAGTTGTCCGCTGAGGCGCAAATCATCACTTGGGAGACCATTCAAGAGCGGACAGCACGGTTAGAACAATGGCGAGAGGCAGCTCCCGATAACTATCAAAGTAAATGTGAGCTAATTGCGGCTGAACAAGCTCGGATTCAGGGACAGATCCTAGAGGCTATGGATTATTACGATCGCGCCATTACTTCGGCTCAAACCCATGGCTTTTTAGTGGAAGTGGCGATCGCGACTGAACGTGCAGCCGACTTTTACAACAGTTTAGGACGTCAAAAAATTGCCAATCACTATCTTCAAGATGCCTACTATGCCTACGAGCATTGGGGAGCCACCGCTAAGATGGCGGCGTTACTTGACGAACATCCCCAGTTATCTCGAATCGTGATGCAACAACGGATGTCTAGTTCTCTCCTTTCGGGCAAAATTACCATTAGTCAAAGTAACTCCACCTCAAACATCACCGTTAACCAAACCTCATCGCGATACTCAACCCACTCCAATGATATTTTAGACTTAGGAACGGTAATTAAGGCAACTCAAGCCCTTTCTAGCCAAATTCGCCTACCCGAATTGCTTCAACAACTGCTAACCTTAGCCTTAGAAAATGCGGGGGCGCAACGGGGCTATTTGTTATTGATGGAGGAGTCTCATCTAGCGATCGCCGCGTCAGGACAAGTAGAATCTAACATCGGCGTCACCGTTGAATCTGAGTCTCACCCCATCAATAATCAGACCATTCCTGTTTCCCTGATTCACTATGTTCAACGCACTCAGGAATCGGTCGTTCTCCCTCAGGCCATTGAGGAGGGGTTATTCACTCAAGATCCCTATATTCAACGCGAGAGGATTCAGTCGATTCTTTGTTTGCCTATCCTACAACAAGGACAGATTCTAGGAATCCTCTATTTAGAAAATAACTTAACTCAAGGTGCCTTTACACGCGATCGCCTAGAAGTTCTGCAAGTTCTCTCAGCACAAGCGGCGATTTCCATTGAAAATGCCCGCCTCTATCGTCAGCTAACCGAGTCTAACCACCATCTTGAAGACATCGTCGGACAACGCACCCAGGAGCTACAACAGAAAAACCAAGATTTGCAACAAACGTTACAAGAGTTGCAGCAGACTCAGACTCAACTCATCCAAACCGAAAAAATGTCAAGTTTAGGACAACTGGTAGCCGGAATCGCCCATGAAATCAATAACCCAGTTACCTTTATTGCCGGAAATATTTCCTATGCTCGTGAGTATTTTAAAGATTTACGGGATTTAATCGACCTCATCCAAGACGAATATCAGCCCCTGGCCCCCTCCATTCAAGACAAAATTGACGACATTGAGCTTGATTTTCTATATGAAGACCTCAGACAAATGTTAGTCTCAATGGAAAAGGGGAGCGATCGCATTCGTCGCATCATTCTCAGCTTACGCAATTTCTCTCGCCTCGATGAATCTGTTCGCAAGACGGCCGATATTCACGAAGGATTGGATAACACTCTTCTAATTATCCAACATCGTCTAAATCGTTCTCCCAGACAAGACCCGATTACAATTAAAAAAAACTATGGAGAGTTACCTGAAATTGCCTGTTATCCCAGTCAACTCAATCAAGTCTTTTTAAACATCCTCAACAACGCCATCGATGTCTTATTATCCTCAGAGAGTCAGGCAAACCCAGAAATCCAGATTAAAACCAACCTAACAAATACAAACACCATCAGCATTCGCATTCTCGATAACGGTTCTGGGATGAGTGAAGCCGTGCGTCAGAAGATTTTTGACCCCTTCTTTACCACCAAATCCGTCGGACAAGGAACTGGGTTAGGACTGTCCATTAGCTATCAAATTATCACCGAACAACATGGGGGACAGCTTACCTGTTATTCCCAACCCGGAGAAGGAAGCGAATTTATCATTGAGATTCCCGTGAATCGCTCCTAGACATCGTTCCTAGACAGTGACCTTAACTGGCTATGGGAACTTCTAACTCCTGTTTAACAGATTTCAGCTCCAGATTACGCTCAAAAATCTCATCAATCGCTAACATTTCCCCTGATTCCGTCATGAACTTGTGGTCTGGGGTGGCCCGAATTACGCCACCATCCTCTAACTGATATTCAAACACCTCTTGCTGGCCGCGATCGTGCCATTGTGCGATCGGTTGCGTATAAATATAACCATTGGCATCAACGGTGTACACCTGACAAGAAATCCGTTCCTCAACCAGTTTACCAATCGGCATCAACCCATATTCAACCGTGAGAACTTCCGTATCATAAGTTAAACAATACTCCGCAAACTTGACCATCTGATCAAACAGCGCCTCAGCCGTCTTTTTATCCACCCCATTCTTGGCACAACCATCAATAAAAATGCCATGATGCTTCTGCATCTCCGCCATCTTTTTCTTCCCCATGGCCCGACGCAGTAAATCCGCTTCCCCCAAGGAATAGCCAGCCATATCCTGAGCAATTTTCATAATCTGCTCCTGATACACCATTACCCCATAGGTTTCCTTGAGGATCGACCCCAACATGGCATGGTCATAGACAATCTCTTCCCGACCATGTTTACGGTTAATAAACTTAGGAATCAGTCCCGCATCTAACGGCCCCGGACGGTAGAGAGACAGAATTGAGGAAATATCATCAATACAAGAGGGTTTCAAATCTCGCACGACTTGACGCATCCCCGATGATTCCAACTGAAACACCCCTTCGAGTTTTCCTTCGGCGAGGAGTTTATAGGTGTTTTGGATATCTTTCGGTAATTGACTCTCGGGATTACGAGCTAGAATTGCTTGGCCTTTCCGTTCATGAATGGCTAACTCATCGGGGTCGATGTGAATGCCTTGGCTTTGTTCTACTAAATCGAGGGTTTTTTGGATTGTCGTTAAGTTCTTTAAGCCCAAAAAGTCCATTTTTAACATCCCCATGGATTCTAAATCTTCCATAGGATATTGGGTGGTAATCCCCCCATCTTTGTTGCGCTGCAATGGCACAATCTCATCAATGGGGTCAGCAGAAATAATCACCCCCGCCGCGTGAACTCCCGTTGATTTGTTGGTTCCCTCAATGCGAATGGCCATATCCAGCCACCGTTGCACAATCGGGTCACTGTCATAGGCTTCCTTAAATTCCGGGGTAGGAGTGGCATCGGAAATCATGACTTTCAATTTTTCCGGTTTTCCCCGCGACACCGGAATCATTTTTGCCATTTGGTCCGCTTGTTTGTAGGGAATATCTAATACTCGCGCCACGTCTTTTAAAACCGCTTTGGAGGTCATGCGGTTAAAGGTGACAATCTGAGCCACTCGATCCACCCCATATTGCTGAGTGACATATTGAATCATGTCATCCCGCCGTTCGATGCAGAAGTCGGTATCAATATCTGGCATTGATTTGCGTTCGGGGTTTAGGAAACGCTCAAAGAGTAAGCCATGATGTACCGGGTCAATGTTCGTAATGCGCAGGGAATAGGCCACCAAAGACCCCGCCGCAGAGCCGCGTCCAGGACCGACGGGGATATTATTATCGCGGGCAAATTTGATGTAGTCCCAGACCACCAAGAAATAGGTGGAGAACCCCATCTGTTGCATCATTTTGAGTTCAAATTCTAGTCGTTCTTTATACTCATGATTTAACTCGCTGCGGCTTTTGGCGTTGAGGCGATCGAGTAAGCCGGCCCAGGCCACGTCTTCGAGATAGGTGTCGGCGGTGTAGCCGGAGGGAATGGGAAAGTCGGGAATACGAGTGTCGCCAAAGAGGTCGTAGGGTTTGATTTTGTCGGCTACCTTGAGGGTGTTGGCGATCGCCTCCTCAATTACCTCATCCTCCAAGTGATCGCGGAACAGTTGCGCCATTTCCTCGGCGGTTTTCAGGTATTCTGTGCCGCTATAACGCAGCCGTTTATCTTCAATGATGGATTTACCGGTTTGAATACAGAGCAGCGCGTCATGAGCTTCTACGTCATAGCAAGAGATATAGTGAGAGTCGTTACTGGCAATAATTTCAATGTCGAGTTCTCGTGCAATTCGTACCAATTCGACATTCACAACTCGGTCTTCGCGAGAACCGTGGTCTTGAATTTCGATGTAAAAATCCTCGCCAAAGGTGTCTTTATACCAGGTGGCAATACGACGGGCCACATCAAGGCGATCGCGCAAGATGGCTTGAGGAATTTCGCCCCCTAAACAGGCACTGGTAACGATTAAGCCTTCACGATATTCAGCGAGTAGGTCTTTGTTGACGCAAGGACGAGAGAAAATACCTTTTCCTTGATAACCTTCTAGGTGGGAAATAGTTGTAAGTTTAGTTAGGTTTTTATAGCCAATGTTATCTTTAGCGAGGACAACTTGGTGATAGCGAGGACGGCGTTCTTGTTTAGTGATGTCACCGTTGATGACGTACATTTCGTTGCCGATAATGGGTTTTACACCTTTACCTCGGCAGATTTTTACCAGTTGAGCGGCTCCGTACATCACGCCATGGTCTGTGAGGGCGATCGCGGACATTTCCAGTTCTGCGGCGCGATCGACCAGTTGTTGCAGTTGACTGGCCCCATCGAGGAGACTGTAATCGCTATGAATATGTAAACCAACAAAAGACATGGGTAATAGTGAATAGTTAATAGTGAATAATGAATAGGTTTGGGAGCGGGCGAACGATGTTCGCCCGGGGTGGGGAATGTGTGAGGAGTGTTCCAGGATTTAGGGCGTTAAGAAGCGCACTAACGTTTCTAGTTTATCCCAGGCAGCGCCACTTTTTAGGATGTCGCGGGCGATCGCCATCCCCCCGATGGTGTCCCCCATCGGAACCGTTCCCGCCACCTGAAGAGCTAGAGACGTATTCAGGGCCACCACATCTTGCTGAGCTTGAGTCCCCTTTCCCCCAAGGAGCGATCGCAGAATCTCCGTATTCTCCTCAATCTCCCCACCCCGCAAGGCCGCCGTGGGAGCCAACGTCAGACCGAACTCCTGGGGATTGAGTTCTTGAGACGTGACCTGGCCCCGGTCCAACACCGCCAAATCCGTGATATCCGCCAATCCGGCCTCATCCAAACGTTCCCGTCCATGGAGGACAATGGCCCGCTCAGGTCCCAACTGGCCCAACGCCTTAGCGACCGTCTGCAACAAACTCGAATCATAGACCCCCATCACCTGTCCCGTGGGCCGTAGCGGATTCACCAGGGGTCCGAGGAGATTAAACACCGTCCGCACTTTCAGCGTTTTCCGCAGCGGAACCACCGCCTTCATCGCTGGGTGCCAACCGGGAGCAAACAGAAACGTCACCCCCACTTCAGACACCGCCGCCTCAATCCGTTCAGCGGGAGCTTGCAGGTTAATTCCCAAGGCTTCCAACACATCCGCCGAGCCAACCTTACTCGATGCAGAGCGATTCCCATGCTTAACCACCGGAACTCCCGCCGCCGCTGCCACGAAGGCCACACAGGTCGAGATATTAAACGTCGAGGCCCCATCGCCTCCCGTCCCACAAGTATCAATGCGGGGTTGCGGGAGAGGCGTCTCCGTGGTGGCGTGACTGAGAGATTGCAGAACTTGGGCCATCCCCACCAGTTCCTCCGTGTCTACCCCTTTGGCTTGCAACGCCGCCAGGATGGCTCCTGAGAGGACTGGGGGAATCTCCTCATTGAGCCAGCCTTGCATGAGCTGACTGGCCTGCGATCGCGTCAGAGACTGACCATCAAGCAGTTGTTGTAGCAGAACAGAAGCATTCAGAGTAGCCGCAGATGTCGAAGCGTCAACCATAATTGTTCGATGTTTGCCCCCAATTATGAACCAAAACCCGGTAGCTGAAAAGCCTTCTCTGGCCAATCCACTCAGGCGAGGGAAGATATCACCGATAGAGTAGAACCGGAATATTGCTGGCCCGCAACATTTGGGCCGTCGTACTGCCAATCACCAAATGACGAATCCGGCTATGGCCATAGGCCCCCATGACTAACAATTGAATGTTGTAATCGTCAACATACTTGCTAATCACATCCTCAGGTTCCCCAGTTTGTAGAGAACAAACTGGAGTTAAGCCCCCATCTTGTAACTGATTACGAGCGTCCTCGATGCGACTAATGCCTAGGGAACTGTCAGGATTTGGGGCGATCGTAATCACATGGAGATCTAACCCCTTAAAGATGGGGGACTTGAGCAAAAATTTCAACATCCGTTTGCCCGTTTTGCTCCCATCATAAGCAATTAACACCCGTTCAATATCTTGGTACTCCCGAGATGTCACAAAACAAGGTTTTTTGCTGCTGCGAACAATCCGTTCCAAATTTGCTCCCAGGTGTCCCGAGGCAAACTCTGCCGCTTCCCCTCGTTTTCCCAGCACAATCAAGTCAGCATCTTCTTCAAATTCATGAAAGCAATCGACTAAGAACCCGGTCTTGTGAATCAGCTTGACTTCTTCGACTCCAGCATTACTAAGAGTTTGCCGAGCTTTCGTTAAAATTAACTTCGCTCGTTTGTGATTGATTTTAGCTTTCTCATGTTCCAAATCGACTAATTTGTTGAGAAGTTCTTGAGAAGCGCCTAGACCGATACTACCGCTTAAATTTCCAGTTGAGGTGACCTGCTGGCTGCGGATATCCGTCACAAACAGAACACTCACCTCTGCCGAGAGACGGTGCGCCAGCCAACTACCATAGTCATAACTTTTTTCAGCAAACGATGAACCATCGGTACACAAAAGGATAGATTTCATAACAGGGATGCGAGTAACAAAAATTGGGGTTAATTCCCTTGCCGGACATTAGGATTGTTTAATGAGTTTAGGGTCCTCCTGAACGGTGAGTTTATCGAGAAGCGTAGCACTGGCTTCGTTTAAGCCCAACAGATCGACATCTGCCCCATTACGACGGAACTTGAGAACGACCTTATCAATAGCCGCCACGGCCCCTTGATCCCACAGATGAGCATGAGTGAGGTCAATGGTGACGCGATCGACGAGTTCGTCAAAATCGAACGACTCTAGGAACTCTTCAATCGACACAAAGAAAATCTGACCCGCAACCCGATAAATGCGATGGTTGCCATCGTCACTGAGGACTTTATCGACAAAAACCAACTCAGCAATTTTACGAGAGAAAAAGACGGTACTCATGATAATTCCCGTTGCTACCCCTAAGGCAAAGTTTTTGGTCGCAACTGTCAGCAACATCGTCGTCAGCATGACCACAGTTTCACTGCGGGGAATACGGGAGATGGTTTGAATTGATGACCAACGGAAGGTCCCGATCGCCACCATAATCATCACGGCAACCAGAGTGGCCATAGGAATCT
This sequence comes from uncultured Phormidium sp., assembly GCA_964644215.1. Lineage (GTDB taxonomy): Bacteria > Cyanobacteriota > Cyanobacteriia > Cyanobacteriales > Geitlerinemataceae > Sodalinema. The sequence continues at coordinate 7,471 of CAZXWM010000024.1, read as the reverse complement.
GTTGCACCCAACCACCCAGAGCCAGAATAGCGAAGAGGAGAAAAACACCAGAGGCCAGGGTTGACAATCGCCCTCGTCCACCCGACTGGACGTTAATGACAGATTGGCCAATCATACCGCAGCCGGCCATGCCGCCAAACAATGAGGTGATAATATTGGCGACCCCTTGGCCTTTGGCTTCCCGGTTCTTATCACTGGGGGTATCAGTGAGTTCATCAACCAGGGTGGCGGTGAGGAATGAGGCTAATAAGCCCACAATGGCCATGGTCAGGGAGGTGGGTAAAATGATTTGCAGGGTCTCTAGGTTCAAGGGAACATTGACCAGGCTGAAGACGGGTAAGGCGGTGGGGAGTTCGCCCATATCGCCGACGGTGGGGACATCGAGATTGAGGCTAATTTTGGTGATGGTCATGACGGCGATCGCCACCAAGGGAGAGGGGAAGGCCTGGGTAAACCGAGGCAGAATATAGATAATCGCCAGAGATAAGACCGCAATGACATACACGGCTAACGGGACATCGGTCAGTTGCGGGAGTTGTGCCAGAAAAATTAAGACGGCGAGGGCGTTGATATAGCCGGTGACGACAGATCTCGGCACATATCTCATTTGTCGGCCGAGTTTCAGCAAGCCAAAAATAACTTGGAAAATGCCAGTCAGTAATGTCGCTGCGAGAAGATAGTCTAAGCCATGATCTCGGACTAAATCGATCATCAGCAACGCCATGGCCCCAGTCGCCGCTGAAACTGCTCCGGGTCGCCCACCAAGAACGGCGGTGACTATGGCGATAATGAAGGAAGCGTAGAGTCCCACTTTCGGGTCTACACCGGCAATAATCGAGAAGGCGATCGCCTCGGGAATCAAGGCCAGGCCTACCACAGCACCAGCTAAGATATCCCCCTTCACGTTCGAGAACCATTCTCGTTTGAGACTGTCAAGCTTTAAGTTCATGGACGTTCAAGGCCGAGTATTTGCGTAACTGCATCAGAAAAATACCATAGTCTTGGGGCCACAGCGGTCAGGTTGGGCCCAACGAAACCCACTCCTAGGGCTAAATCGGTTACTGTGTTCAATCCTGAATCCGAGTTTCCCAAATTACGGCCATACCTGCTCCCCCGGCTTCAGCTAGAACACTCATGAGGCGATAAACCGTCACCGCCGCCAACACCGTCCCCATGGGAAACCGGGTTCCTAAGACTGAGACAGCGGTGGCTTCGAGAACCCCCACCCCCCCAGGAGCACCGGGAACCACCAACCCTAATAACCAGGCAAAACTAAAGCCGCCAAATAATAGAGGCAGATCCGAGGGAGAGATGGGGGCGATCGCCAACCAAACCAAGAGAAAACCACTGGTTCGCAGGCCCACAAACAAGAACTCCCCCAAAAGCGGCCGTAGAGGATAGCGACGAATGCGAAATTCTTTAGGCGGTGGGGGAGACTCATCAGCCGTCGAATCAGTCGAATCATCCTTAGGCAGAGATTTCCCCTTCAGTTTCATCTGGGCCACTCGTTCGAGGACGGGGTTCAATAATCGGGGATGAATCCCCAGACAAACGGCAACTAACGCCAAACCTCCCAGCCAGCCGCGAGACTCCCCTACGGCAAATAACACCACAGGCAGGCTGGCCGCCGCCATCAGCAGGGGTTCAAGCAATACACTGGCCGTCACCGCTACCCCCGACAACTCGGCTTTTTGCCCTTCGCGAATCCGTCCATAGAAATGCCAGATATTGCCGGGGAGATATTTGGCGATGTTGGTTTTCAGGAAAACCCGTGTCGCCCAGGCTTGGGAAACCGGCTGATTAAACTCTCGTAAAATCCAACCCCAGACCCAACCGGACCAGGTATGAGCCAATAGGGTAACAGCCAAAGCGGCCAAAAGCCAAACCCCGGCTTGGGGCCGTAAGCGAATTTGGCTCACCTCACTCCAATGCTGATAGAGGGTTTGCAGCAGGAAAAACAGGGTTGCCCCTAAAATGAACCAACGCAGATAGGGTTTGAGGCGGCGTAGGAGTGATGTCACGACGTTAAAATGACGAAAGGCGGGTTTGCTGGTCCTCGTCGGTAGCTATCGGAAATTTGATTATGAGACTGTCCAATCGAACAGGCGTTGACGCGCCTCGGGGAACGACAACCCTGGCCCTAGATACCATTCTCGATCGCGCCCTAGGAGGGAACGCCATTAGCGAAGCCGAGGGGGTGACTCTCCTAGAACAAACCGATGCGGGGGCGATCGCCGCCATCCGTGAGGCCGCCGACACATTACGACGGCAACAGGTGGGGGATACGATCACCTATATTATTAACCGCAATCTTAACTTCACCAATATCTGTCAGCAACATTGTAGCTTCTGTGCCTTTCGTCGCGATGCTGGACAGGAGGGGGCCTATTGGCTCGATCTCGATGTGGTGTTGCACAAGGCCCAGGAGGCCGTTGAGCGAGGGGCAACGGAAATCTGTATGCAGGGAGGCTTGAACCCCGAGGCAAAAGAGGATGGTTCTTCCCTAGCCTATTATCTAAATCTTGTTCGTGAATTGAAACAGGCTTGTCCTCAATTACATCTTCATGCCTTTTCTCCTCAAGAGATTCAATTCATTGCCCAACAGGATAACCTCAGTTATGCGGCGGTGATTGCGGCCTTGCAAGAGGCGGGCGTGGGGTCGATGCCAGGAACTGCGGCGGAAGTTTTAGATGAGCAGGTTCGCCGTATCCTCTGTCCTGAGAAAACCGATACCGCTACGTGGTTGGAGATTGTTGAAACCGCCCATCGTCTGGGGATGCCCACTACCAGTACCATGCTCTCGGGCCATATTGAAACTCAGAAGCAACAGATGGGGCATTTTGGCGCTACAACAACGAGCCGGCGATCGTAATTATCCGGCCCGCATCACGGAATTTATTTTACTGCCCTTTATCGGTCAAGAGGCCCCAGCCCCGTTACGGCAACGGGTAGGACGGGATCAGCCGATTTTAGAGGATGCCCTTTTACTGACGGCTGTGGCCCGTTTATTCCTCGGACAATGGATTCCCAACCATCAACCCAGTTGGGTCAAACTGGGCTTAACGGGAGCCACCACCGCCCTCACCTGGGGCTGCAATGATATTGGTGGCACACTTATGGAAGAACATATTACCTCCATGGCTGGCGCTCAAGGGGGAACCTGTATGGAACCCGAAACCCTACAAGAGGCTATTCGTTCCCTGGGGCGAACTCCGCAACAACGGGACACCCTCTATCAGTCCGTTGAAGTGGCGATCGCCTAACCTAAAATCTAATTAGACCCCAAAAGACTCGGGACATCGTTCCATAAGGTCGAGAGTAAACCAAAATGACTACTAAAATTCCAAATAGTATAAACTCACGTGAACTCGGTGATCGTTTACGGCAGTACCGTAAACAGCGTGGTTTAACTCAGTCCGAAGCGGCACGGGATATCAATGTAGCACGAACAACTTTGGTTGCCATTGAAAAAGGTGAGCGACACGTTAAGCCTAAGGAATTAATCCAATTGGCTCGTCTTTATCAAAGACCGGTTAGTGATTTCATGACCTCACCTTCAGGGACTCAGCCTTTTTCAGTTCAATTTCGGGCAGCTTTTCAACGCAATTCAGAGGATGACGTTAAAATACAAAGCATCATTCAAGAATTTGAGCAGTTGTGTCAAAACTACTTAGAACTTGAACAGCTTATGGAGTCCCCACTGCCTCAAAACTATCCTCCTGAGTATGTAGAGTATGAAACCCTAAATAGTTCTATTGATACAATTGCTGAAAGCATTGCCGGAAGAGAACGACAGCGATTAGGGCTTGGTGATAGACCCGTTTTAGGTTTGCGAGATATTCTGGAGCAAAGTGTGGGGATTCGTGTCTTTTATTTGAAGATGCCGGCAAAATTTTCTGAAATTTACCAGTATCAAGAACAGCTTGGTGGTTGCATGGCGATCAATCTCAACCATTACGAAGAGAGGCGACGCTGGTCGATGGCTCATGGATATCTACATTTTTTGGCCCATCGTAGAAAGCCTATTATTGAACATGACGATCAATGGGAAAGAGTTCCTAGGAGCGAGCAATTAGCTGAAGCTTTTCCGAAATATTTTTTAATGCCGACTAGCGGACTCCTGCAACGATTCAATGATATTACTCGTTCACAAGGTAAATTTACACCGACTAATCTGTTTACTTTGGCTCACTATTATGGCGTGTCAATACAAGCCCTAATTTATCGTTTACAAGATATGAAACTTTTGCCATATGGAACTTGGGAACGGTTGCAGAATCGAGGATTGAAGGTCAAGCAAGTACAACGAGAACTCGGCTTAGAAGAGCTAGAACATCGTGCTGATATAGTGCCAATTCACTACCAACATCTTGCTATTGAAGCATTAGATCAAGGGATAATTACTGAAGGAAGGTTTTCTGATTTGTTGAATGTGAACCGTTTGGAAGCTCGTCGAATAGCTGACTCGTTACGAAACTACTCAAGCGGACTAGAGCCGGAATCTGCTCATCTGGACTTACGACAAGTTTAAGGGGTGAGGGAGACCTATGATGTTAACCGATCGCTCCCCCATTGTCCTAGATGCTTGTTGTCTTTTGAACATCTCGGCCTCGGGCCAATTCACATCAATTCTGGAATCGATACCGGCACAAGTCGTTGTCACTGAAGTAGTGAGAGAACGGGAACTTATCACATTGACTTGTCTGCAAGAGCAAGAGAGTCAAGGGAAGTCCAACATCATTGAATTTGAACAATCTATCGAAAATGAGTTACTTTTAGTGGTTGATTTTGAATCGGAGCGAGAAGAGGAGCTATTTGTTAACTATGTTGCGGAAATGAAAGATGATGGGGAATCGGCTACCTTGGCTATTGGGGTTAATCGCGGCTGGGCGATCGCAACGGATGATAGAAAAGCAATATCATTTGCTAAAACTGAGTCAAACAGTCTTAAGATATTTTCAACTTTAGATATTATTAAAAATTGGGCAGACAGCAATAAGGCGTCCCAGTCCCAGTTACGAGAAGTCTTGACAGCTATCCGAGTCCAAGGGAGATACATCCCCCACAAAAATCACCCATTACTGAGTTGGTGGGAGAAGTCAATTCAGTTGTAGTTTATGGTAGAGTGCAGGCAATACCCCTGGGTGACTTCCCAACAACGGGATACCCTCTATCAGTCTCTTGAGGTGGCGATCGCCCACTAACCCCCTCTTGCCACATGAGCTCTTGCCGGGAGAGAGGGCGACCATAAAGGTACGCCCGGGCGACCACAAGGGTACGCCCGGGCGACCACAAGGGTACGCCCCTACCCTGTTTTTTGCCTCTTGCCTATTCCCTTCTTCCCCCCTCTTGCCTTTCCCCCCTCGCCCATGCTAGAATGTCAAAGCGAAAATTCAACGCGGACGTGGCGGAATTGGTAGACGCGCTAGATTTAGGTTCTAGTACCGCAAGGTGTGAAGGTTCAAGTCCTTTCGTCCGCATCGTATAATAGAAAGAGATTCCCGTTACGGGAATACCCCCAAACCCCGGCTTCCCCCAAGCCGGGGTTCCCTTATGGTGACTCACTCGGGGGTTGACGCAAGGCGGCGATGATTTTGCTGTTGGCTTTGGGGAACGGGAACTGATCGAGTTCATCTAACGTTACCCAGCGGATTTCCTGAGATTCCAAGGGTTGAGGATCACCGGCGACGTAACGACAGTGATAGACATGAAGCGAGACCTTAAAATGACTGTAGGCATGGGTGACGGTTATGAGATGATCGCCGACTTCAATGTCAATGGCGAGTTCCTCGCGAATTTCACGGCGAACACAGTCCTGATAGGATTCTCCAGTTTCGAGTTTACCGCCGGGAAACTCCCATAATCCGCCTAGTAAGCCCTCGTCGGGACGGCGATCGATGAGAATTTGTTGGCGATCGTTCCAAATTACGGCCACACCAATTTGTTTATGGGGAAGGGGTGCACGGCGTTCAGTCATGGGAAGGTTTTGTTGTTGATGGGTTTGATAGGCTTGGCAGAAGGGCCGCCAAGGACAGAGTAAGCAGGTGGGGTTTTTGGGGGTGCAACAGGTGGCCCCTAAGTCCATGATGGCTTGGTTAAACTCCCGAGGATGCTGATCATCTAAAATCTCGGCTGAGAGGTCCCAAAGTTGCCCTAAGGCCTTGGCTGGGGGAACCCGGAGGGCAATCAGTCGCGCTAAGACGCGTTTCACGTTGCCATCGAGGAGGGGATAGGCTTGGCCAAAAGCGGCGCTGAGAATTGCTCCAGCGGTACTGCGGCCAATGCCGGGAAGGGCTAATACTTCATCATAGGTCTGGGGAAACTTGCCTTGGTGGCGATCGCAAATGTCTTGGGCGCTACGATGCACATTGCGGGCGCGGGCATAGTAGCCGAGTCCTTCCCAGGCTTTGAGGACTGTTTGCAAGTCGGCTTGGGCCAGGCTTGGGATGTCGCGAAACTGGTGCATCCACCGTTCAAAGTAGGGCAGAACGGTTTTGACTTGGGTTTGTTGCAACATCACCTCAGAAATCCAAACCCGATAAGGAGTGGGCTGATCGCGCCAGGGCAGCGATCGCCCCTGCTGGCTATACCAATCTAGCAGCGATCGCCTCAACTGCTGCCGTTGAGATCGGCTCAATTGTCTAACCCGACCCTCCATACACCTCTTACAACAACGACTTGCAACAACGATAAACTTAGCCATTTTAAAGCAGCTTGGCCCATCACTCACGCCTCAGTCACGAATCTCGTTACTACAACTCTTGCCAAAAAACTGTCTTAAATGTTACATTTTGCACTTATATTTGACGTTTTAATTGTTAGGATATCCTAACAATCAAGCCGTAAGTTTATAAATACCTAGAACCTTTAAGGATAAAGCAAATTTTGGTAAATGAAACTGTTAATAAAGAGCAATTTGATCTAAAATATGACTCATAAATCCGACAATATCGCCACAGCTTTTTTTCAGGACAGACGTTCACGCCTGAACGGAATCGCGTTCCTCCTCACCTACTATGATGCAACTCTATCCCGCCCCAACCCGGCTTCAATCCCTTGATGCCCACCGACTGTCCGTGATGCGTCCCCATCCGGGTACTCAACCAACTCACGATCGCCTAACCTTCCCCACCATCTACTCAAGCCTGTCTCCCCAGGCCTTGATCTCAGAAGTGTTATCATCCTATGACATTGAGCGAGTCATCGCCTGTCAGTTTTGGAACCGGGGTTTAAGTGATGTTTACCTGGTGCAAACCATCAGCCGTTCCTACATTTTACGGGTTTCCCATCATCACTGGCGCAGTCGTTCCGATGTTTATTTTGAACTTGAATTTTTAGCCTTTTGTCGCGATCGCTGCTTACCCATCGCCTACCCCCTGCGAACCACCGACAACCGTCTCGCCGTCGAAATTAACGCCCCCGAAGGAGAACGCTACGCCGCCTTATTTGTCTTCGCCGAAGGAGACGTTCC
>CAZXWM010000023.1:14424-20754 GCA_964644215.1 uncultured Phormidium sp. | reverse complement strand
AATCTTCCACTTGGACTTGTACCAAAACGAAGGCTACAACGCCGACATCGACTCCTATGTCGATTCCGTCGAGTATGTCGAGAACTTCGGCGACAACATTGTTCCCTACTATCGTGGGTTTAACACCCAACGGGGTCAAAAAACCGTGGGCTTCACCCGCATCTTCCAGTTGTATCGCGGCTATGCTAACAGCGATCGCGCCCAACTGCGGGGTTCGGAATCTCGTCTGGCCAAGGAACTCGGACGCAACAGCTCATCGACGGTGGTTGGCCCCTCCAACTCCAACGAAGGTTGGGCCTATCGTCCTTCCAAAGCTGGTGTAGCGCCGTCGCGGACCTATGGCTTGTCCGCCACCGGTGACGCCGACACTCGCATGTATCGCATTGAAGTGACGAAACTCTTGGGACGTAACTATCCCAAGAACCTGCGTCGTGGTGGAACTCCCACCGTGCGTCGCAGCAGCCGTTCCTTCTTTGTTCCCTACAATCGCCTCTCCCAAACCTTACAACGCATTCAGCGTGAAGGTGGGAAAGTGGCCAGCATCGAACCCGCTAACTAAGACGGGTTGACGCCGGAGAATCAAGGTCAGACTCACAAAGACCTCGATTCTCCATCACAGTTCAGAGAAGGGGACAGCTAACTCCTGTCCCTTCTCTGAAACAATCACAGTATGGATTCGCGACAGCCAATACAGAGGAGTTGAGAAATCACGATGATGGGTTCTACAGCGCTAAACAGTAGCACTCCGTCGGGGAGTCGTATGTTCCGCTATGAAGTTCGCGGACTGCGCCAGTCTCCCGGCACCGATAATAACGATTATCCCATTCGTAGCAGTGACAGTATTTTTATGACGGTTCCCTATAACCGCATGAATGAAGAAATGCGACGGATTACCCGTATGGGCGGAGAAATCATCAGTATCCAGCCTCTTGAATTTGACCCCGAAGGCAGTTCTAACGGAAAATCCGAAGAGTAAGCCTACGTCTCGCTTTTTCATGCAGCCGTCAGAACCTGAAGCCGCGATCGCAGCCGAGTCTTGGACTACGGAACAGGCGATCGCCAATTTGCAACAAACCGACGACCCCAGCACTCGCTATTATGCAGCTTGGTGGCTGGGGCGTTTTCGTGTCCGTGACGATCGCGGCCTGGAGGCTCTAATTGAGGCCCTCAGTGATACCGTCGATCGCTCCCCCGGTGGCGGCTATCCCCTGCGGCGTAACGCCGCCAAAGCCCTAGGTAAACTCGGGGACTTACGAGCCGTTCCCGCTCTGATTGACAGTTTAACCTGTAGCGATTACTACGTTCGCGAGTCCGCCGCTCAAGCCTTAGAAGCTCTCGGGGACTCTCGGGCCATTCCCGGTTTGCTGGCCCTTCTCGACGGAGGCGTAGAAGCCGCTGTCCGCGTCCCCGGCAAACCGCACCTGGTACAGCCCTACGATGCCATCCTAGAGGCGTTGGGAGCCTTGAAGGCAACCGAAACCATTGAGCCGGTGCGTCCCTTCCTAGAGCATGATGTGCCTCGGGTTCGCTTCGCCGCCGCCCGCGCCCTCTATCAGTTAACCGGAGACGAGCAGTATGGCGATCGCCTCATCGCCGCCTTACGCTCCCCAGAATTACAACTGCGGCGGGCCGCCCTAATGGATGTTGGGGCCATCGGCTATCTCAAAGCTGCGACCCCCGTGGCCGAAACCTTAGCCGAAAATAGCCTCAAACTCATTGCCCTCAAAGGACTCCTGGAACATCATCTGGCCCAAATCGATGACCTGGATCAAGCCGCCATCGATATCATGACCCAGATGGATAACCTCTTGTAACAACGGACTGTTTCATGACTCTCGACTCTCTTTTAGCTGACGTTGACCAAGCCGATTCTGCGGTCAGTTTGCTCATGGCCGTGCGATCGCTGGCCCAAACCGCTGACTCCCAAGCCATCCCCAAACTCATCGAAGTTTTGGGATTTAACAATCCCGGTGCAGCGGTGGCCGCTGTTGGGGGGTTAGTGACCATTGGTGAGCCGGCCGTTGCCCCCCTATTAAAGCATCTCGACGGCTATAACTATGGGGCCAGAGCCTGGGCCATTCGCGCCCTAGCCGAAATTGGCGATCCTCGCGCCCTAGAGGTCCTACTCACTGCCGCTGGCGACTTTGCCCTCAGTGTACGACGCGCCGCCGCCCGAGGTCTCGGAACTTTACAATGGCAGGCTTTGGAGCCATCCGAGCGAGTCACGGCTCAAAAACGGGTGCTAGAGCGATTACTCGAAACCAGCCATGATCCTGAATGGGTGGTTCGCTATGCTGCCATTGTTGGCTTAGAATCCCTCGCGAAAGGACTTCATGACTCGGAGTTACGGGAATCCATCGAGCAATGTTTACAGCAGCTGCGTCAAAACGATGCGGAAGTGGCTATTCGGGGGCGATCGCAGTGGGCGCAACAGCAGTTAATGGCGATCGGTTAAATCAGGCGGGAACCATCCCCTAGAATCACCTGAGTTGCTTCAAATTCAGGAACTCCCAGGGAGGATAACTCATCGTCAAAACGGCCAATCACCGTCAGAGACTGACCCGGTTGAACTGGTAACACCCCTTGGCGCTCATCCCAGCGAGTTTCTACCTCAAAACGTCCGTTGGGGGTATCTAGGAGAAAGTCCTCTTCATCCGTCAAGCGGACGACTGTTCCTTGTAAGGTTTGTCCCGAGAAATTGGTGAGAGGATCAGGGGTGAGGGGATCGGAGGTTGAGTCAGGAGTGGGTTCAGCACCGTCCGTCAGGCGTGTAATGCTGCTGCTGTCAATTTCGCGGCCATCAAACTCATCAACACGCACCATCAGGCGATCGCCCACCGATAGATTGAGATTGCGAGCATCGGTTCCTTCGGGATCGACAACGTACTGAGCGCCATTGACATCGAGAAGGAAGTCATCTCCATCATCCCAGAAGCCCGCCAACGTACCGGTGACATTACGATCCGTGACCATCGGAGATCCCGTTAGGGGGTCATTCGATGGGGGGGGTGGTGCGGGATTTCCCAAGCCAACGGCGATGGCCTGGTTAAATTCCGCAGACCCCGTCGCGCTTCCCAGGCGTCCTTCCCGAGCGCCGTGATAGCGAAAATGCTCCCAGCCTGAGGAAACAGTATTCGCCGCTACCGCCGCCGCCACATCGGGGTTAGATTGCAGATAAAAGTTTTCGTCAAAGAGGGTCGGAACCCGTCCTTCGAGCGCGCCATGGTTCCAGAAATGTTGAACCGGATCGACCCCAGCCGCCGCCACATCGGGGTTCTCTCGCAAGTAGCGATCGCCGTCGAACCCGTTGAGCGTAGACGCGGTGGCGGTCGTGGCGGGGGGGGTCGTCGTTGCTGCTACGCGAGTGATGCTGTTGCTGTCGATTTCGCGACCGTCAAACTCATCAACGCGGACTTCTAGGGTCTCCCCAGGAGAGAAGTTGAAATTGCGAGCATCCGTTCCTTCGGGATCGACGATGTACTGAGTTCCGTTCGCGTCGAGGATGAAGTCATCGCCGTTATCCCATAAATCGACGAAAGTTCCGGTGATGATTCCAGATGCGGGGGAGGTTTGAGAGGAGTCGATAACGCTCATGATCGGGGGTTAAGTCCTTGAAGTTGAAGGGTCAAAAATCTGGCGGTTGTTCGCCTGATGTGTCTCACTATAAGGAGCGATCATGACCTAAAAATGACGATTAGCCATTCAACAATCGCCGTTAAGGTCAACCGTCCTTAGCCTCAGTAAAAATACTTAAACCTGCAACCGTTCCGACATCCGACTCTAGTTAAGACTCTACTTAAGACTCGCGGCGATCGCCTGTTCCAACTCCCCTTTCGAGAGGGTAGTTAAAACAAACACCTCCTGAACTGTTTTCCCCGCGCGGGCGATCGCCTTATAGCCCCCACGAATGGGAACCGATACCCGTAACTTTAACTTGGGAATGTGGCCACGCGATCGCGAAATCACCCCCGGCGTAATTGTGCGAATCCCTTGCCAGAGAATCAAGCGCTCCAACACCGGAATCAAGCCATCGACATGGGTAGAATGATTCAAAACCAAACGGCCACTATCTTTAGGATTCATGAACTAGAAACCTCCAATAACTTCAAAAAAATGACATCCATTACAAGTCAGAAAAACCCCGATTTCTGACGGTCAGAAATCGGGGTTTAGCTTTATTTACTCAGACCCAGGTGGCTGGCTATCCTTGACCTTTTTCGGGCGAGGTGTCGGGCGATTTCCCTTCCCACTAGGGCCTGACTTGCGCCGCCCTGGGCGACGATTCTGAGGAGACTTAGAGCGAGCCTGACGTTTCGGAGGCATAATTCCCATATTCTCTCCCGTCAGAATCACTAAATCTTGGCCCTGACGCTCGACTTCAAACGACCAAAAATGGCGTAAGGCTCGTCCTGAAACCGTCCCTTTGAGCGCAACCTTAAAAAACTTGGGCGGTTGTCCCGCCTTACGAGGCCCTTGACGGATTTTCACAATCACGCGGGACTCTTCCTCCGAATAAAAGACCACCTCACCGCGAACCGAGAAATAACCCTCATGAATCTCCTCAGACGACAGCGGCGGAAGTTCAGAATCCGTATCCTCTTGAGTGAGGTTTTCGGGTTCCCAAACCCCAACAATTTGTAGATGGAGATTTCCATCGCGCTGGCCCGTTCTGGGATACACCACCCAAAGATGGTCTTGGTTCAAGTCAATATGGTTTTTAACCAAACTCATGACTCGTCCCAATAACACCGCCTCAACAATCGTGTCATCACTCGTATGAAGCGCTCCCTGAGTCATTTGCTCTTCCGAGGGCATATAGCGGCCACGAACCACACCAATGGCTCGATATTGTCGGGGTTCACTCGGGGGAGGAATGGGAACCGGGCGTTTAGGCGCTTCCGACTCCGGTTCAGGGGCCGCCGGTTCGGGAGCCGGTGGAGCCTCCACCGGCGGCGGAACTGGGGGTTTTGGGCGTTTCAGGGCCTCAGATCCCGAGGCGCGGGGAGCGTCGGAGACGGACTCTTGAGGGTCTTGATTGGGAGGATGGAGTGGGGACGGCATCGTATCATTAAAATCGGAATTTGGACGAGAAGAGGAACTCATAAACCCTCCTAATAGCGGAGATACATCCATCAATAACCCCGCTTATTTGTCGTTGACCGTTAACAGTTGCCAGTTGAGTTTCAACAATTTACTGTAGAAAAAACCTTTTACAGTAGTTGTTTCAGTCTTAACTGATGTACTATGTCATCTGTCTAGTGACGACGAATAAGCAGGATTAACAACAGGCTTCGTGGCTGACCCAACGCCTGACGCGCCGAGTCTGACCAGAAGCCAAGGGGATTTGTGATAACTGGTTTAACCGGCCAACTGATATCTCCAACGATCGCAAATCATAAATCGCAAATCCTTAGAGCCATTAGCCAGACAGCCGAGTTAGATCAACTATCTCACATTCCACCTTAACGATTGGTTTCAGGTCTGTCGTTAACAAATCGGGAACCTCTCGTCAGTCAGCGTGAATCATCAGTCATGGATAGCCAACCGGTGACAGCCACAAACCGACACCAGTAGCCGGTTATCCCTGATGGACATCAAACGCCTCAATCTTAGCCTTGGTATTTGCCTACCGTATTGAGGAACGGCTGAGATTAACCAATCCCTGTGCGGGTTTGACTCTGTTGGAGTTGTTCGAGGAGGGTGCGGCGATCGCCCGCGGCCGGTAAACAACTCAACCCCTGACAGACTAACCCCACCGCGCCTTCAGGGAGTTGGCTAACCACCTTAAACACCGTGGCCGGTAGATACCGCCGTTTCAACAGCTCAAATTCAGCCGCCGTCGTCCGTACCAAGGTGGCATTCTGAAACCAATCGAGTCCCGCAAACAAACTTGGGCAGGCTTGGGGCATTTTCTCCAAAATCGGCAAGAATGCCGTTAACACCGCCTCGGCCCGCTGCAAATAGAGCAATTCCTCACAATAGAGAGACAACCGCAGCAAATTACACACCGCCACTCCATTCGCGCCCGGCGTAGCATTATCCGTATAAGAGCGTTCCCGAACGATCGCCCCGCCACGGGTATCTTGAGCCGCATTATAATAGCCGCCTAACTCATCACTCCAGAGATACTCATCAAACTCCGCCTGCACATTGATGGCCGCATCGAGATAATCCTCAGCCCCGGCTTCGACTAAATCCAAAAGCGCCTTCACAAACAGGGCATAGTCCTCCGATTGAGCCAAGACTGAGGGAGTTCCATCATAATTGAGGCGATAGAAGCGGCCCTCAATCCATTGATGATTGAGAATAAAATCCGCCGTGCGACGGGCC
>CAZXWM010000023.1:361-14414 GCA_964644215.1 uncultured Phormidium sp. | reverse complement strand
GTCCGGCATCTCAAAGGCCACCGAGGCCCGAGCCAACCCAGAAATCACTAAACTATTCCAGGCCACAATCCCCTTCGTGTCCGTGACTGGCGGAATGCGCCCGGCCCAGACTCGGGTTTTGGCCTCATGATTATCTCGCGCCGGGGCGATGGGAGTCTCTGGAGTCGCCTCAGTCCCGTAGCGGCGGCTAAACAGGCGTTGCAGGGCTTGTTCGGCGATCGCCGTCAAAGACCCCCCATGACGACGTTGCAAGACGATATTGCCCTCAAAATTCCCCGCTTCAGAAATATAAAAAGCGTCCTCTAAGGCCTGATACTCCTCATCCCTGAGACTCTCATGTAACTCAGCGGCCGACCAAACATAAAACGCCCCTTCCTCGGGTTCCGACTCCTGAGGAGTGCTGAAATTATCCGCATCTTGAGCCGCATAAAAATAGCCCTCCGGGGCCATCATCTCCCGTTTGAGCCACGATACCGTCAAGCGCACCGCCCGTTCGATCGCCGCATCTTGGCTTCCCGAACAGCAAAGATTAGAGAGATATTCTAAAATTTGCCCATTATCATAGAGCATCTTTTCAAAATGGGGTACCGTCCAGGTTGCATCCACCGTATAGCGGTGGAATCCTCCCGCCACCTGATCGAAAATCCCCCCAAGAACCAAATCAAAGCCCCGTTTCTCACAGCGAGGCTGAGCCACAAAGTCCTTATCTAACTCAAAGCGGGTTCCTCGTAGCGCCGTTTGGGCATAGGGCATCATGGGAAAACAGGGCGCTCCTTCGGGTTCGAGGATGCGAATACTGGCTTCTAGCCCCCGTTGCAGGAGTCCATTATCTAAGAGAGAAGACTGGCCCATGGCCTTGAGTTGCGGTGGAATCTCGGCGGATTGTTGCAGGGCCGTCAGCATATCGTGACTGATGTTGTCGAGTTTTTCTTTTTCGTGGTCATAGTAATCCCGTAACTGGGTTAAGACTTGTAGGAAACTGGGACGACCATAACGGGGTTCTGCGGGGAAATAGGTGCCGCCATAGAAGGGAACCAGGCTATCGGGGAGGAGAAAGAGATTGAGGGGCCAGCCTCCTTGTCCCGACATTAGCTGTAACGCCTGCATATAGAGGCTATCGATATCGGGGCGTTCCTCGCGATCAACTTTAATGGGGACAAACTGCTTGTTGAGATACTCAGCAATCTCGGGATCTGAGAAGGCTTCCCCTTCCATGACCGTACACCAGTGACAACTGGAATAGCCCACAGACAGAAAGATGGGTTTATCCTCTGTTCGGGCCAGTTCAATGGCTTCGTCACACCAATACCACCAATCAATGGGGTTCTCGGCGTGTTTACGAAGATACAGACTTTGACTGCTCGCGAGACGATTGGTCATGATTCTATCGGGTGAATGAGTGCAGAGCGATTGTTGGGCTAGATGCCATCATGGGGTTGATGGCGATCGCCGATAATCCCATCGTGACGGATGAGCGGCAAATACCCAAATCATCAAGCCGGTTGGAAACCGTGAGGATCGAGGTTAGCTGGCAGGACGTGGGCCGGGACGAACCTCTAGGGTGAGTTGCTCATCTCCCCGTGAGAGTTTGAGTTCGAGGCTATCCCCGATCGCCGTGTCTTCCACGATACGCTGCACCCTTTCAAAATTCATCACCGAGAGGCCATCAATAGCTAGGATGACATCGCCGATTTGCAGTCCAGCGGCTTCGGCGGGGGAATTGGCGACTACATCGACGATTAAGACGCCTTGAGTGGCGGTAATGTTAGGACTTGTCTCCTGTTGTGCTAATTGAGCCTGAAGCTCAGCATCGAGGGTTTTGAGGCGCACCCCGAGATAGGAATGTTCCGCGACACCGTTGGCGATGATTTGCCGACCCACTCGCAGGGCTGTTTTAATGGGAATGGCAAAGCCTAAGCCTTGCGCACCATCGAGGATGGCGGTATTCATACCAATTGCGGCTCCAGAGGCGTTGAGGAGCGGGCCGCCGGAGTTACCGGGATTGATGGCGGCGTCGGTTTGGATGAACCCCACCCGGCGCTCAGGAACGCCAATTTCGCGGCTGCTGCGTCCTGTGGCGCTGATAATGCCCATGGTGACGGTACTATCTAAGCCGAGAGGGTTGCCGATGGCGATCGCCCATTCGCCAGGTTTGAGGTTATCAGAATCGCCGATGGGAACTGGGGCCAGGCTCACATCATCGAGTTTAATCACTGCTACATCGGTGATACTATCTTGTCCGAGGACGGTTCCCCGTAGACTGCGGCCATTCTGCAAGACGACTCGCACTTGTTCGGCGTTACCGATGACATGGGCATTGGTGAGAAGATGGCCTTGATCATCAATGATAAATCCGGTTCCTGCGCTTTGGGAATCGGGAGGATAGGGAGTCGGATCTAAGGGGTCTAAGGCCCGCAACTCTTCCTCAGAATAGAGGCGTTGGCTTTCGATGCGCACCACTGAGGCTTCGACTCGACGAACGGCGCGAACGATGAAGTTGGTTTGCTCAAATGCGGTTTCTGGGGCGGTGTTCTCCTGTGGGAGACTGGCTGCTGGGTTGGGGAGGCGATCGCCGTCGAGTTGAGGCGGCGCAAGGTTTTGAGGGAGTGGCGAGGGGGAATGGAGAGAGTTCTGGTTTTGCCCGCGTTGGATGGCGATCGCCACCAGTAGCCCCAGTAGGAATATCCCAAAGCCCATCGCCGATTGAGTCCTGGGATGTTTCGAGTGTTGGCGAGACAATGCCATTGACCTCAGTTGCGCTGCTGCTTGGATATCGTAGTTTTATTATAGAGGCTCTTGTGGAGATCCGTTGTTGAGGGAATTTGTAAATCAACCCCGTTCTTGTAGGGGCGAAACATTTTTTGCGCCTACAGCAAGGGATATAATCTGTCCTGTATTTCCTTTGTTATCCTCAATTTTCTGACAAACAAATCTATTTTTATAAACCCACAAATTATGACTTCTAAACATCCTGAATCCTTAGACTTAAAGCCGTTAGCGCCCTATGAAGACCGGCTTCTCAATGCCTTAGCGTTTTTCCGCACGCAACGGGACAACTCAACTCAAGCTCGTCACTGTTTAAGTATGTATTTACGCCAATCAGAAGCGCGAATTATGTCAGAAGTTGATTTTTATGCGCAAGAAATTGGCTTGACTGCTAGGGAATTGTTGGAGTTGATTTATCAAGATCCCAATCAGGCACAATCTCTCATTCAGGACAAATTAGGAATTGATATTTTCCAGGTATTTCCCAACGAATCGTAGGGGCAATCCCTTGTGGTTGCCCTCTCCAGATATTGTCCCCTCCACCGTAGGGGCAATCCCTTGTGGTTGCCCTCCCTCCCCAGATGGTGTCCCCAATGCAACCCACCCAGTCGGGAAAAACGAACCCCTGCCAAGATGCGATCGCTCCTCTGCTTTCTCTGACTCTGTCTTTATTCAAGGCTGTAGAAAACTGGACTGTACTGAGATGGAAATTAAATCGATTGCCTTAAGAAACATTGGACTCTTTAAACATCTGGAGTTGTCTTTAGCGCCAACACCGCAAAACCCCAGCAATGTTACTGTCTTCGTAGGCAACAATGGAACTGGAAAAACGTCTATTTTGAAAGCACTAACCATCTCCCTGAGTTGGTTTATTGCCCGTCTAAGTACAGAAAAAGGATATGGCAGCCATATCTCCGAAGATGACATCCTGAATGGCAAGAATAGCGCCACCATTGAAGTAAAAATTTGTGATTTCCTTCAAACATCAGCCTACCCTGACAATACTGCGATAGACAATAACTTTCAGTGGACTGTCGCCAAAACAAGAAAAGGACGTAAGACTAATCATAACAGTCAACTGACAGATTGCACCCGCTTAGCCAGCTATTATCGAAATGCCTTAAGCCAAGATGATCAGGTAAGCCTACCCCTAATTGTCTTCTATCCGGTTGAGCGAGTTGTCCTTGATATCCCGCTAAAAATTAGAACTAAACATACATTTTTGCAACTAGATGGTTACGATAACTCTCTCAGTCAGGGGGTTGACTTTCGTCGCTTTTTTGAGTGGTTTCGTGAACGAGAAGATGCAGAAAATGAGTCGGGAATTTCTGCTGAGGTACTCAATCAACTGAAGCCTCTTGCTGAAACCAATCAAGATGTATGGCAGTTGTTGAACGAACTCCAGGCTTCAGCAAAAGACCGCCAATTAACCGCAGTTCGTACAGCGATTCGCCGCTTTATGCCTCACCTAGATAACCTGAGAGTTCGTCGTAAACCTCGCCTCTATATGGCAATTGATAAAAATGGCGAGACGTTGAATGTGGCTCAACTTTCTCAAGGCGAAAAATCGTTAATGGCTTTAGTCGGAGATATTGCTCGCCGTCTAGCGATGCTGAATCCTGCCTTAGAGAATCCGTTGACAGGCGATGGTATTATCTTGATTGATGAAGTAGATTTACATTTACATCCCTCTTGGCAACGTAGCTTGTGCGATCGCCTCATTGAAACCTTCCCCAATTGTCAATTCATTTTGACAACTCATTCCCCCTTGGTAATTAGTGATTGTAAAAATATCTTGGTTTATACTTTAACAAATGGTGAAATTCAAGAATTGCCATCCCAATATGGGCAAGATGTTAATACGGTTTTATTGGATGTTATGGATACCAGCATTCGCGACCCAGAATTTGACGCGAAACTCAGCGATCTACTAGATGCCATCCAAGACTCTAATCTAAGCCAAGCCCATCAATTACTTACAGAATTAACTGCCGAGCCAACCAATCAAAATAATCTTGAACTGGTTAAGGCGAGACTATTGCTTCGTAAACAAGAATTACGTCATGCGAGCCATTCATAAAGGGGCTGAACCGACGAGCCTAGCAAACTGGAAACGCAAACATCCTCAAGACTCTTATATGGATTTAGATCCAGAAATTCGTCAAGCTATTCGAGAGCAAGCCTTAAAAGAGCAATACTATCTTTGTGCCTATTGTTGCCAGCGAATCCGAGATGTTGATGCCTGTCATAATGAGCATATAGAAGGGTCTTCGGGATATACGGTGTGATTTGTTGCATGGTATACCACATTGTAGGGGCGAAAAATTTTTCGCCCCTACGGCAAGGGGCATAATCTGCCATAAATTTTTCTTATCACCATGGAACCTGAAGACCCATATAGAAGCTCAAAAAATCAATCCTAAACGCACCCTTGATTTTGCAAATAGAGCCCTGTCGGAGAGCCATAGGGTTTGTTAACTACTTGAAGCATTATCACAAGCGCATCATTGACTACCAGGCTTGGCAGGAAGCGGGACATTCGATTGGTTCGAGTCAGGTCGAGTCTGCGGTCAAACAAATTGGACTCAGGGTGAAATTGTCTGGGGCACAATGGCGAAGGTAGAATATGCCGAAGGTATTAAGGCATCGCTGTGCGTACCTAAATGGGGCATTAGTGGCTTAGTCACTCCAGGTACACCCATTTTATCTAAGTAAATATACTCGTCTTCTGACTGAGATGCCCCCAGCAATTCTCATTTTGACCCACATCCTGTCGAAGATGTCCAGTCTTGAACGAAGGAATGGGGCTTTCAAGAATCGCTATTGAGACGATTCCCAATAAGCTGGGACAAAATTTACATAATGAGAATTGCTGAGATGCCCCCGATATTCTTGACAAAATCATAGTTGCAGTCCTAGAATAAGGATGGTAGTACATTAATAATAGCCCTAATTCTCAACAGCAGTCCGGACATTTTTCCGTGCGAGCGCTGAAACCCCTATTTCCTCGTTGGCTTAACGGTCTTGAGAGGCGGCTGAAACTCGCATTCTCTCGTTGTCAGTCCAAAACTGTCCGGAGTGTTGAATTCTAGTGCCGTGGGTTGCCGTGGGTTTCCGAGATGGTTAAGCTACCGAATGCTGCTTAATTAATATTAGACAACAAAAAAGTACTATGGATGAAATCGAAAAGATTAACCATATAGAACTAATTGACCCACAGGCGCAAATGGTTGTGGATTTTCTGAAACAGATAGGTCTGCCCTCAGATAATATTATTGCCGATCAGTCAGAACGAGCAATTATTTGTGGAAATTTACCTGCTTATATTCAGTCACTCCCTGATAATCTCAAAAGAGATGCACGCTACTTGTCTAAATTTGTGGTTGGTGCAGGGTTTGGGTTGTTTGACTATTCACTCAACGCAGTGTGGAATGAAGTTACTCTGGACTTAAGAAAGAAAGCTATTGCATATGGAGTTGATATTTTCTTTGATGCCGCAGTAGGGGGTAGAAGCCGAGATTTTTATGAAACAGAAGAAGATCTTGCTTCTCTTAAAGATGCAGTTTTACTGGACACCTGTAGAAAGCTTGAGCTTATTTCTGACACAACGTACAAAAAGTTAAAGCATATTCTTGAGATGAGGAATGATATAGGAATTTCCCATCCCACCAATTATACAATTAACGCTTTTGAACTGCTTGGATGGTTGCAAACATGCATTCAGGATGTCCTGGAAGATAGACCAACTGAAGCAGCACTTCAAGTACAAGCATTTATTAAAAACTTAAGAAATCATAAGACACCCATAGATAATACAACTCAAAAAACAATCGAGCTAAAAATAGCTGAATTACCTAGCCATCTGTGTGGCAATATCCTTAGGACTGTTTTTGGGATATTTGTATCTATAGATGCAGATGTTCAGGTAAAGAAAAATATTTCTTTGATAGCCCCCTCTATTTGGACAAATTGTTTAGATGAACCTAGATATAAGTTAGGTCTTACTCTTGAGGGATACAATACTAATCTACATAGGGATAAGTATGAATCGGGCGAGCAGTTTTTCCAGGTTGTAGGGGGTAATCAATATCGTTCTCCAGGCGAGAAGGCAGTGATTGTTGATGATTTATTGGATCAGCTTCTGGCTAAACATAATGGTTGGGACAATTTTCATCAAGAAGCTCCTGTTGCTGACTCTATCGCATCATATATCGCTGAGCAATCAGATATTCTTCCAAACTATGCAGGAAAATTAGTGAAGGTAGTTTTAATGTGTCGGATTGGTCGAGGTGTTAGTTACTGCAATGGTGTATCGACCAGAGGAAAAGTATATTATGACAATTTGCTTTCTCTTTTAGGTGACAAATATTCACCTATTGCTATAAGCACGCTTACTCATTATGAAGTACAACGTAAATTAGAAGAGAGCATATGTAGAGAACAAGCTCGGTCAGCTTTAGAAAGGATAAAACAAAGCGTAGTTAATTCAAGATTGGCTGAATGTTTTGACTATTTGATTGATCGAATAGAGAAGAATGGTCGCTGCGTGTTGAATAGTGAGTTCAAAAGGCTGTCAGCAAAATATGTAAAGTGGTAATTATCTAACAAGTTGTTACAACGGCGGAATTAAGATAATCTATGGGGATGTCAGGGTTACTTGGCGCCACCGAGCAACTGGAACCCCGATCGCGACATTGAGCAAATCCAGTTCGATCGCGACAACCTAGAAACAGGCCTGACGCTCCTGGATAATCTAATCCGCAACATCGAAGGAGTGATTCAGATTGAGCAAACCAGGGGCGATCGCGCCTTGAACCAAACCGTGGGAATGGCGGGTGTGGGATTGGCCACCGGGGCGATCGCCGTTACGGTGGCCACCACTCACCCCCATCAACCACCAAAACCCCGAGACATCATCACCGCTCCCGCGTTTTGGTGGAGTTTACTGCTGGGAATTGGATTTAGTCTGTTGGTGGCTCTCTTGCAGGCGATTGCACGACGAAGACGCGGTTAGGGTGCGAGATGTGAATCCACTGCTCAAACAGTAATCACTCTTGTTTTAGCTTGGGATTCTAGCTCAGGTTTGGGAATGACGCGAATTTCTACATCACTCCCGAGAGCATTCAAAAATTTTAAGAGCCGCTCAGTCGAGAAGCCTGAAAGTTTTCCATTCACCAGTGCGGAAACTTTAGGCTGGTCAATTCCAAGGATATTAGCCGCTTCAGTTTGAGTTAACCCCTTAGCATCAATCAAGTTACTAATTTGTCGAACAAGTTCTGCTTTAATCAGTAAGTCATCAGGATTTTCCAGTCCTAAATCTGCAAAAACGTTACCATTACTGGATTTTACCTTAATGTCATCACTCATCTCCATTCTCCTCTAAACGTTGCTTATAGTACTGATTGTGATGCTCTCTTGCACGCTTTAGGCGTGTCTTAATACGCTCAATGTCTGGCTTAGGAGTTGCAATTCCTCGCTTAGACTTCTTCTGAAAAACATGAACCACATAAACAACATCCTCAAATTGAATTGTATAAACTGCTCGATATGTGTCTCCATCAAAATTCTGAACAACCTCTAAAACTGATGTTCCCCTAAAACCTTTTAGCGGTTTTACACTTGAATGTTTTTCCCCACATTGGGCTAGATACAACGCATATCCAACAGCTTGTTTAACATCTTCAGGGAAGTTTTTTAAGTCATCAAGGGAATTGCCAATCCATTCGAGTGGTTTTGAAGTTGGATTCATAGTCCTAATTATGCTATTTCTGGCATAATTTGTCAAGCTCAAGAAACGGGATAGAGTTTGAGCAAACGAGGGGCGATCGCGCGTTGAACCAAACCGTGGGAATGGCCGGTGTGGGGTTGGCCATGGGTGCGATGATTGCCGTTGCGGTGGCCACTACTCGCCCCCAGCAGCCGTCAAATCCGGGTTGCCCAGGGTGAGCTTACATTATGCTCTAATAGACTCAGCATCAGATGAGTAGCCTATGCAAGCGATGCCTGTACAAACAAAAGCCCAAGTTTTAACTCTGCTCCAGGACTATCATCAGGAGTTACACCGCTTTGGCGTGAGACGTTGCGGTGTTTTCGGCTCGTTTGCCCGTGATACCGCAATTCACGCTCAAAGTGATGTCGATATTTTGGTTGCGTTTGAGCCAGACCAGAAAACATTTGATAACTTCATACACCTATCCTTTTTTCTAGAAGATCTTTGTGGCAGATCAGTTGACCTTGTCACTGTAGAATCATTGAGTCCTTACATTGGTCCGCGTATTTTAGATGAGGTCGAGTCTGTCTCCGTCGGCTCGCGAATATTTACAGCACATTCTTGATGAAACAACCTACATCATGAGGAGTTCTGCGAGTTTAGGTAAGACAAGATTCGTTCAAGATGAAACGCTCAAGCGTGCCTATGTTCGTAGTCTTGAAGTAATCGGCGAAGCTGTTAGACAGTTGCCAGATGAGTTGCGTCAAAAATACGATGCTATTGAATGGCGTGCTATGGCTGGGATGCGCGATCGCTTGATTCACAACTACTTTGGTGTTGACTATGACATCGTTTGGGATGTTGTCGTTAATAAAATCCCTACTGGGCAATGCTACAATTTACGAGTCCAGCAGTAGATAACGTCAAGACTATGACAGTTCGGCAACGGCGATATAGCAAAGAAGAACTAGCTCGGCGTGGGCAGGAACTCTACGAAACTCAGGTTCGACAGACAGTTGAATCTGGCAATGTGGGCAAAATTGTTGCAATTGATATCGAAACAGGCAACTATGAGGTTGCCGATAATGTCTTACCTGCAACCAGTCGCCTATTTGCCCGTAATCCCGAGGCTCAACCTTGGGTAATCCGTATTGGACACCGTGCTGTATATCACTTCGGTGCCCGGAGTTTATCGCAGTAGTCATGATTCAGGGTACAGTGAATGCACGCCGAGAAGCAATCCTTCCTTTGGTTGTGGGCAATGCCAGTGGGCAAAGACAAGTTATTGATACGGTTATCGATACAGGTTTTAACGGGTTTCTGACACTACCCTCTGTATTGATTACTTCTTTGAGGCTATCTTGGAATGCTTCTGATATTGTGACTTTAGGTGATGGTAGTGATGCCCTATTTGATCTATACGCTGCAACAATTATTTGGGATGGAGAGTATCGAGAGATTGATGTTGCTGAGTCAGAGACTGAACCCCTAATTGGAATGGCACTTCTATATGGCTATAGGTTGCAAATTGACGCGATCGAGGGTGGAATCGTCAAGATTGAAAAACTGCCAATATAGCAAAAAATATTGGTGAAGTACGGACTAAAACTAAAAAGTTTAGGATGTCCTCGTTTATTTGAGTGTTTTTTCTAGGGTCTGATGAGGAATGCCGACTTCGATAAACTCAGGACTAATGGACTTATATCCCAGTTTTTGGTAAAATCCAAGGGCTGAAACTCTTGCTGCTAAATTGATAGTTCTGACGTGATATTGCCTTAAATACTCTTCAACCTCGCTGATTAAAAAGGTTCCTACTCCTTTTTTTTGCAACTCGGGGAGAACCGCCATTTGTCGCAGTTTTACCCTGTCTTGGGTTTTAGGAACAATCACCACACAAGCGAGGAATGGGTTACGTTTCTCTAAAAGTTGAATGATGCCAAAATGACCATGATAGGTTTCAGCTTCTAAGTTTTCTTCCCCAATGGATAACCCCAGAGGTTGTCGTAAAACTTGGTCGCGCAGGGTTAAGGACTGTTGATAGAATTGAGAATAAACGGAGTAGTTCACAGCCTGAATTAAACCCAACTGGGGATGAGACCAGCTATTTAAGCCTTTTTCATGGGAGTTATCCGTGAACATACTCCCTTACTGGTCGCTCAGGGTTTCAATGAGTAGGTCGAGTTGCTGCTGTTTTTGCCCGAGAAATTGCTCACAGTCTTGGAGATGTTCGGCGGCGATCGCAAATTTATCGAAAACATCTTCTAAATCCAGTTGTCCCGATTCGATTTTCTGAATGATGCTCTCGATTTCTTCGACGGTGGCTTCGTAATTCCAAGGGTGAGTCATGGGAAATTGACGTGAGACTAAAAAATTGGAGATATCAGAGATTAAGATTGGCTGAAGGGCGCAGGTCCCTCGGTTCCGGTGGAGGTGATTTTTACCTTAACCCATCCTTGGGCCAGTTTCACGGACAAAACCCGTCCAGGTTTTAGATCTTCGGCCGTGCGGACAATCTCTCCTTGCGCGTTACGCACCACCGCATAACCGCGATCTAAGACGATTTGCGGGTTAATCGTGGTGAGGCGTTCTTGCAGAAACTGATGTCGTTGCTGGGATTGCTGTAGGCGTTGCTGGCTGGCGTGAATCAGGCGCTGTTTGAGTTGCTGAAGTTTTTGTCGTTCTTGGGTGAGTTGACGCTGAATCGGGGTAGTATCGAGGCGCTGACGTAACTGATGCAGATGCGATCGCACCCCCCCGAGATAAGTAATCATCACCTCTTCCAAGCGTTGCTGGCGATCGCGATGGGCCTCAATCAGACTCTCAAGGTCAGGAACCGCCCGTTTCGCGGCCGCCGTCGGAGTTTCGGCCACAAAATCAGCCGCTAAGTCCGCCAGAGATTCATCCCGCTGATGCCCAATTCCGGTAATAACAGGATAGGGACATAGAGCCACAGCCCGCACCACCCGTTCATCGTTAAACACCGCTAAATCTTCCGCCGAACCGCCGCCGCGAGCGAGAATCAGCAACTCGGCCCGGCCATCGGCTACCACCCGCGCCATCGCCCGTTCAATACTAGCCGCCGCGCGATCGCCCTGAACCCCCGTCGGAGACAGTAATACCCGAATCCCCGGATAACGCTGGCGGAGGATACTTTGGATATCTCCCCAGGCCGCCGCTTGGGGAGACGTTACCACAGCGATAGTTTGGGGATGGTCAGGGAGCGATCGCTTACGTCTGGGGTCAAACAGACCCTCCGCCATGAGACGCTGACGCAGTTGTTGATACTGCAACGCCTGCATCCCCGCGCCGAGGGCCAACACCTGAAATGCGTACAACTGATATTTGCCCTGTTTACGGAACAGGCGCAGGTTTCCGCCAACCAGCACTAACTCTCCTACCTTGGGAACCGTTGACAGCCGACTCACTTGACTTTTCCAGATGACCCCCGAGAGGATTGAATCATCCTCGCGATCGCGTAAGGTGAAAAACAGGCCCGATCCATGACCATTACAACTCGAAACTTCCCCCACTACCCAAACTGGGTGTAACTGGGGATTATCTTCAAGAAGGGATTGGATGTAGTCAGTGACTCCAGCGACGGTCAAATGTCCTTCGGGAATCAGGGAATCAACAGCTTGCATAGAGTGGCCGGGCGACGTCAGTGTCCTCAATCTTCCAGTGTAGAGGCTTGTCGCCCATGCAGCCACAGAGGTCTTCGAGGTGAGCCTCGCCGTGAAGATTCTGTACTAAAATGATGTATCTGCTGCAAACCCCGAAGATACGGATTTTCACATCAAGCTCTTAAACTATCTTGTCGTTCTCCAGCAACGCTACAGGTTTACCGTGACCCCGCTTCCGGCTGATGGTTCGTCCAGCGCCTGGATTTGGGTCGGTTTGTTAATTTATTGAACATTGAGGCAAGTATGGCGACTCCTATCACTCAAAACTCCGAAAAGCAGAAAGCGCTAGACATGGTGCTTAACCAGATTGAGCGTTCCTTTGGTAAAGGGGCGATTCTGCGCTTAGGCGATTCGACGCGGATGCGCGTTGAGACGATTCCCAGTGGTGCTTTAACCCTCGACTTGGCCCTCGGCGGTGGCCTCCCGAAAGGGCGGGTCATCGAAATCTACGGGCCTGAGAGTTCCGGGAAAACCACCGTGGCCCTTCATGCGCTCGCCGAAACCCAAAAAGCCGGTGGAATTGCGGCCTTTGTCGATGCTGAACACGCCCTAGACCCCACCTACGCCGCCGCGTTGGGGGTCGATATCGAGAATCTCCTCGTCTCCCAACCCGATACCGGCGAAATGGGGTTAGAGATTGTTGACCAACTGGTGCGCTCTGTTGCGGTGGATTTAGTGGTCATTGACTCTGTAGCGGCGTTGGTTCCCCGCGCTGAGATTGAAGGCGATATGGGGGATATCCATGTGGGCCTACAGGCGCGGCTGATGAGTCAGGCCCTGCGAAAAATTACCGGGAATATCGGGAAATCCGGTTGTACGGTCATTTTCCTGAACCAGTTGCGGCAAAAAATCGGCATTAGTTACGGTAGTCCCGAAACCACCACCGGCGGGAATGCGCTCAAGTTCTACTGTTCGGTGCGTCTGGATATTCGTCGTATCCAAACCTTGAAAAAAGGCTCTGATGAATATGGGATTCGGGCTAAGGTCAAAGTGGCTAAAAATAAAATTGCGCCACCGTTCCGCATTGCTGAGTTTGATATTCTCTTTGGTCAGGGCATTTCTCAGGTGGGATGTTTGTTAGATCTCGCTGAAGAAACGGGGATTATTAAGCGGCGTGGCGCTTGGTATAGCTATGATGGGGACAACATTGGTCAGGGGCGAGATAACTCGGTCAAATATCTCTTGGAAAACCCTGAGTTTGCCAAAACGATTGAGGAAAAAGTCCGTGAAGAGTTAGCGATGGGGGCGATGGTGTCGTCCAATAGTATCGGTAAAAATGGCAATTCTCCTGAGAAGGCTGAAAACGACAACAACGGCGACGACAACGATAAAGGCAAGAAAGAAGAGGAATAAGCACTGCGATCGCCTATAAACAAAAAGACCGAGGAACAGATCATGTCCTCGGTCTTCCTGTTGGGCGTGCGATATTGGTGAACGATTAACGCTTAACTACGCCAGTCCCACCAATTTCAGACTTAAATCCCACATCCGCTCACCTCGTTCGTCATCTCGCGCTTGAGGTGAGACTTTCTGAACGAAGGATTTGCGGTCTTTTTTCTGCCGATTTCCCCAACTCCAATAGGCCCCGGATTGGCGATATTCAGGGTCAGCCACCACGGCGGCCACCCGTTCCCCGGAGAGTTCCTGGGAGACATAGCCTTTGGTGATGTATTTTTGGAAGATGGGGAAGATTTTTTGGAAGAGGGGATAATGGTTGCGGAACAAGGGCGTATCGGCCACGCAACCGGGATAGAGGGAGGTAAAGGTGATACCGGTTTCCTCGTGGTAGCGCCGATGCAGTTCCCGCATGGTCAGTACGTTACAGACTTTGCTGTCTTTATAGGCTTTGACGGGTTCAAAGTCTTTCCCGTCGGCCATGGTGACGGGACCGGTGAAG
>CAZXWM010000023.1:0-351 GCA_964644215.1 uncultured Phormidium sp. | reverse complement strand
GAGTTCGTCGGGGTTATGGGTGACGGTTCCTAAAATCACCATCCGTCGGTCTTCGTAAGTCGATCGCTTCATGTCCTCGATCATGACGTTACAGAGGAGGAAGTGACCGAGGTGGTTGGTGGTCATGGTCAGTTCATACCCTTCGGGCGATCGCAGGGGTTCTTTGATCAAGGGCATATAAATCGCCGCATTACAGACCAACGCATCCAGGGGACGGTTGAGACTGCGGAAATTGGTGACAAACTGGCGCGTACTGGCCAAAGACCCAAGGTCAATGTGCATAATGGTGTAACTTCCTTCAGGAAGTCCCACCTCTTTAGCGGCGGCTTCGGCTTTTTCGAGATTGCGACA